>JAEWVL010000338.1 GCA_023396665.1 Spirochaetota bacterium | reverse complement strand
CGATAGATAAACTTCGCGCGCCTTACTCCACTGCCTCGTATCTTCAAACTTTTCCGCGAGCGCAAGGTAGGTTTTTTCTTTAACTTCAATTATTCCCTCGAGGTAATGACGGATATCGAAATTATACTCCGCCTCTTTCTGCAGTAAAGAAAGATAATAGGATTCTGAAATATAATCATTCGAACAATCAGCAAATTCCGCCTTTTTCAGATTCAGAATATTGGAATTCTGCTCCGTCATTTTATCTTTCAACAGAGCAACGCGCTCGGAACCATCAGAGTAAAAAGGCTCACGGAAAATCGCATTGTTCGACTGCAACCATTCATCGGACGCAAAACGCTGCATCCCCGTTTCGGTCTTTTCTGATAACATCAGAACAAAATTATTAAGCGACTCAAACACTCTCTCCTGCACATTCACCGGGACAAAATATGACAGGCAGTGAGCTTCATCGATGAAGAGCAAGCGGTAGCGTTCATTCGACTCAAATAATGAACGCAGACGGGATACACGATCATCCCTCAATTCAAAATGGCTTTTGTTATCGGAAGCGATATAGGCGACAGTATCACCGTAGTCAAGTACAACGACATAGCTAAAGGTCTTCGCAAGTGAGACAAGCGCATTATTGACAAATGCGGGTCTCGCGTGAATCGGCTGAAGAATCTGCATATACAAACCGCTTCCGTCCTTCACCAGATGATTTTTCACTATCGAGTAATAAGCTTCACTAAACTTGAATCCGTTCACGTTCTGGTCGTAGATGTTCGGAATATCAACGATACTGCTGTAAACGGACGCGCGTTTACGAAACAGATTCAGCACATCGTCTTTAATTGTGATGACACTTTTTGAACCGCTTACCGGGGGATTGTTGTAATCGACCTTATTCTCGGGAACATAGTCCAGGCATACTGCATCGGGAAACAGTTCATAAGCCTTGTTCTCGACAAACTTTTTGACACCGTCTATGAATAGGACTTCATCGCCGGAACCCCCATGAAAAAATGAGAGGGTAAAAACGCAGCGGCGAAGATTGCGCATGTACATGTCATTGATTATCATCACCTTGTGATCATTGAAGAAGATATCTTCCTCAAAATCATAATAGTCGGCATTAGAGTTCGCACGATATACGCTGTCGAAATTTCTTGTATGCTGCACGAAAAGAGCCCTGTCGAAAGAAATGCCATAGTAAACATGCGCAAGTATGATAAGAGGAAGAAGCGATGTAAGAAGCGTAAAATAAAGCCCTTTGCGGTAATGAGTGTTTTTTCGCTGAGAAAGATGAATGCCGGGAAGCAAAAAATTACCGAAAGACACGAGATAGAGAAAAACAAAGAAAAGTCTGTTGGAAAAGGTCACAGCAGTAAGGGCAATAATCAGGGGTATCGGAATAATAAAAAGCGAGAGACCAATCACAACATGGCTTCTTGACTGCTCGGTTGTATCGGCTATGGCACGTATTGAGTGATAAAGGCTCATTCCGAAACTGAATGCAAGCGGGCCGGCAAAAAGCAAAGCGTGTATAAACGATATCGCTGAAAAACGCTGCACCATGATAAAAAAGAAAATGAAAAACAGCGGATAGAGCATTTGAGAATATATATGCCAGTAAGCACGACGGATAAGAATGGCAACCACATAACCTGCTATAAGAAATAGCGCGAAATAGCTAAGGTATACAAGTTTTATATAAAGAAAATCGCCGAAAAAACGTATGGCTGTCTGAAGACCCAAAAAACAGAAAATTATGAGATAGGAGAAATTGAGGTAATTGAAGACCAGATCATCACGATACTTTACGGAGAGGGGATCAGCTTCATGCGAGTCGCCGAATTCTCTCGCGATAAAGGGAACGGGCATATACTCAAGTTTGATAAAAGCGGTAAGCAGCGCCAGTGCAAGTACGGCGATCAGCCACCACAGCGCATTAATGGAATAAAATTCGGTAAGGGAAAATGCAAGACTTCCCAAAAAAAGTCCAGCGAGAAGAAACAATATGTAAAAATGCGCCCCCTTTTTCTCATCGAAAAACTTTCCTGATAGAATTTTAAGATAATAATTGTTCATGAAACCGGAAAAAAGGGGGATAAGGGCTGTTGCCATCACCGGCACAATAAAACTGCGAACCCATAGATCAGCAAGCAGATACTGAATATCCGGAATTACTACGATTAAAACAAAAAAAGCAAGATTAAGTGCGACCAGTATGTAGCCGCTTATCAAAAAAAGCGGCCGGGAACGTTTAAAAAGACGAAAAATCAGCATACTCACGACAATACCGGTAAGATGCAATGCGAGAAAAAAAAGTACCGTATGTTTAAACATATCGCTGTAAAAAAACAGGGTTTTAACGATCACCGCCGATTTTAGCGCGTAAAAACCGAAAAGAAAGTTGAGAACAAACAACGCGATGTAACAAAGAAAACGCTGGCTCCGCTCTTTGTATTGATATTCTTTAATTAATGTCATTGGAAAGATTCAGTTCTCCGTCAGATTTGCTAATACCGCACTTTCCGGGGCAACTTACAATAGACCGTCAGCACAGACAGATACTGTGCCCCAACACAGGGAAAAAACAACAATTTTTTTTCTGATTACTCTGTTTCCACCTCAAACGGGAAAGACGGCACACTGCAAAAGAGTTATTGAATACGGCATCATGCCGAAGAAGTCATATCTCTTTGTAATCCGCTCGACATACATTGAGCGTAACTACTGGGAATACACAAAAAGGCAGGTTTTTTTCGATTGAGAGCCGAAAAAGTATTTTACGAATCTTCTCGTAATTCAATTTTAAGAGTATATTTACCGAAAATGAAGTAGGATCGTTTATTGTGTAAAAACATCCCCTGAATACCCGAATTACGGAAAATGAGGCTTTTGGATGAGAAAAACGTTTAAGATAATCCCTGAAGACAACCCTGTCATCCTCTTTCTCCTGTTAATTTTCAGTTTCGGGCTCTATTACTTTGTGTGGCTGGCAAGAATGAGCCGTCTGTTTAACGATAACCCGACATCAAACATCATTTTATTCATCATGACAGCGGGAATTTGGGGACTGTATTTGAACATACGTTATCTGCAAAAATCCGAAGAACTGAACAAACGTGATTTTAAGTGGTTTTTTCTCTTGTTTGTGCTGCTGGGCCCCTTGCCGATGCTGATTATTCAGAATAATGTCAGCGAGTATGCCAAAAGAGAGTACCTGTGAGATATGTTGAATGTTTTGAAACTGGAACCCTGATGATAGAAAAAGAAGCGGCAGTTCGTGGGCGATGCGCCCGGGGAGAGAGCGATGATTGTTACATGCAATAACTGTAAAAGCGCATTTACCGTTAATGACGACAAGGTTCGCGGTAAAAAATTCGCTTTCAACTGTCCAAAATGCAGTCACAACAATATTATCAATATGTCTTCAGAATCGGTTCTTCCGAAGGCGGTGGGCGCCGCAGCTGGAGCAGTGCGTAAAGCAAGCGAAGTCTCCGAAGATTCTTTTTTCGATATCGATGATGAACCCAAACTTGATAGCAGCTCATTTTCCGATAATAAAGACGCTGGTTTTGAGGATAACGACGATAGTTCGCTCAATTTCGAAGATACAGACAAAGCTGCAGAAGATGACTTCGATGATTTCGCGTACGAAGACGAAATCGAGCCCGAAATAGACCTCTCTTTGCTCCAGAAGGACGTGAATAATGACGCAAGCGACCAGGATATCGAGAGTTTTGACGATGATCTGAGCATTGATCTTGATTCGATGGATATTCCTCTCGAAGATTCAATTACGAATGACGCCGATACCGGTTTGACATTGCCTCCGGACAGTAACGAAGATGAAGATGATGACGACATAGTTTTTGACCTTGATGCTTTTGACGATGCCCCCCCTGTCACTGAAGCAAGTTCCGCAAAAGCTGTGAATACAGACGTACAGGATGATACCTCGTTTGAACTTGACTCGCTCGACCTTGATCTGACAAACGATCACGGCGACGACGATAGTTTTGGAACTTCCGATGATGGGCTTTCCGATAAAATGGATGCTATCGGACTGACGCTGGATGAAGACGATCTCGTAAGCGGTGTCGAAGAGCTCAGCGAAGACGAAAGGCTTTCCATAGACCTTAATTCGCTCGACATCGATCTCGACGAAGAGGAAGCTCCGGCTCTTTCTTCTGTTAGCGACGACAACGAAGACGAAGCCCTCTCCATCGATCTGAATTCGCTCGACATCGATCTCGACGAAAGCGATAAAATGAACGCATCCGACGAGGATGATACGCTCTCTATCGATCTGAATTCACTGGATGTCGATCTGGAAGACGGCACACAAGGAAAAACACCCGAAGAAGAAGATTTGCTTCCATTTGACATTGAAGACGGGGATTTTGATGATACCGCACCGATCGTTCTGGCTGACGATGAGATACCGGATGATTTCAATACGGATGATTTGGCAATAGATGTGAATCCGGCTGATCTAGGCATCACCCCCCCCGCTGCAGGCAATGCCGGAACCCGGATATCCCGTCTTGCACCCGTACACGATGAACCGGACTATGCGGATGAGACCTATTCTCTGGATATGGAGATCGACGATGACGAGACGATATTTGACGATGATCTCGAAGTTGCTTCCTTCGCGGAAGACGACACCTATCTGAATGAACGTGATCAATCCTCCGGGCGAAATTACTCCCCATCCGAATTACTGGAAGACAACAACAACGTACCGCTCTCAGATCTTTCCTTTGATACTATGCCCGAGCTCGATCTGGAAAGGATGTACGACGAACAGGAACGTGAATCAGTCAGCAAAATAGGCGATGATCTGCTCGATATTGACGCTCCCGAAATTGAAGAAGAACAGAAAGAAGGTGTCGCCGGTTCGGGTTATATCAATTTCTCGATCGATTACACAATCAAATACTCTCGACTTCGTGCACTCTTCAAATTGTCAGGGCTTTTTACCATAGCATTGCTCCCGCATTTCTTTGTACTTTTTCTGTACAGCATGGTTTCCTCGATATGCGGACTGTTCAACAATCTGATCACCTTATTCAACGGTGAAACCGAACGTGATTTCACACGTTTTCAGGAAAAAACCCTGCGATATGCGACAGGGGTGTTGGCCAGCCTGCTTAATGTTACCGAAGATCGGCCGCCTTATGCTGGAAAAGAGGATGTCGACACCGAACTTCAGCTTCAGGCTTATCCGCCGATTAAGTACTCGCGTTTTCTTGCATTCATGAGATTATCCCTTGTGGGAATTTTGTTTCTTTCACTGCCTCACCTGATTATCACTGCAATTCTCACTGTGGCACTGATCCCCTTTACTGTGATCGGTTTGCTTTCGACTCTGTTGTTTGCGACATGGCCGTCGTTTCTGCTGGATTACACGATTCGCTACCTTCGCTACCTTGTTAATGTGAATGCCTTTATAACGGGAATCGTCGATGCATATCCGAGCTTCAGATTTGATTGATGGATGATCGTATTCTTTCTCAGTTTCTCTCCGACGGCGGCGCACTTCACAGTGAGCTACCGTCTTTTGAAGAGCGAACATCTCAAAAAAATCTGGCGCTTTTTATTAATCAACGCATCAATACGGAGACAAATGCGCTTTGCGAAGCGGGTACAGGCATTGGAAAGAGCCTGGCATATCTTGTCCCCCTCATAATGTACGCTATCGAAAACTCTGAACGCTGTCTTGTTTCAACCGAGACGATAGCACTTCAGGATCAGTTATTCAAAAAGGACATCCCCCTTCTTGTAAAGGCACTCAAGCGGCAAAAAGGAAAACCCTCATTCAAGGCAAGCCTCGCCCTTGGCAGCGCGAATTATCTTTGCCGAACTCGATACGACAGCTTACGCCTGCATCTCGAAACTCATGAGTCAGCGCTTGTCGAAACAATTGACACCTTACTTTCACATAAAAAGGCATTCAGCAAACTCGATCTCACGGTTTCTTCTCATATCTGGGAGCGAGTATGCAGAGATCCCGACTTCTGCCGTGGAAGCAAATGCGGAAATTATTCGACATGTACTTTTCAGCTCGCACGAAAATCCTGGTTTGAAAGCAATCTTATCATCACAAATCACTCGCTTTTCTTCAGCAACATCGCGACAGACAAGAAATACCTTCCCCCTTTCGAAGTCGTTGTTCTTGACGAGGCGCACAGTGCCCCGGATATTTGCCGTCGCCAGAACGGTTTCTTTCTGCATAAGGGGCTTCTGGAAAAAAATGAAAAAATACTGAAGGAGTGTACCTTCTACAAAAGCCGATCGAAACAGCTTACACAACTGAAACGATCAATTGAAAAAGCGAAAAATGAACTGGCACTCTTCTTCGACACGCATCGTCATACAGCCGGAAGACTGACAACACCGCTTGATGCGATTGTACCATCGCTTACGCTTCTTGAAAATCTTTACGTGCAAAGCAATAAAAAGTTTTTTGATCTCAATGATTCGGACATCCAGTATTTTGATTCGTTTCGAAACGGAATTTTCACAATGATACAGGCGATAAGAATGCTTGTGGATATTCCGCAAACCTGGGTTTTCTGGTGCGACAAAAGCGCTTCTGCATTCCACTATTACGGCGAACCGCTCAACGCCGCCGATATATTCATTGAAAATATATATCCGTTTTATCGATCAATTATTTTTATTTCGGCAACACTTACTGTGGGTAATACATTTTCATTTTTTGAGGAGCGCTGCGGAATAACTGATCATGAAACCGTTATTCTGGGTACGGAATTTAATTACCGTGCTAATGCAATGGCTTATCTCCCCCCCATGCCCTCC
>JAEWVL010000213.1 GCA_023396665.1 Spirochaetota bacterium | reverse complement strand
ACGGACCAATCTTTGCCGATTTGGCTTCTCGTATCCATATTGTCAACCTTACACATCGGCTCCTCGATGTTGGTCCACGGAAAATTTCCCGAAACCGTTCTCTTAGCAGATACATGGTCAGCAATTTTTCAAAAGTAAAATGGATAACAATGACACTGAATATCGAATACGAGAAGGATGGTGAGATCAAACAATATCGGATTATTAGCAGATTTCATCCGGAAATTGACAAGTCATTTGCTTTTTGGGATACAATTATGAGCGTTTAGCTCTTTTGTTATTTTTCTGCTTTTACAATAAAGACAGTGGAGTGTTCAAACTGTTTTCTTTCAATTAGTATGAATCCTTGATTCATCAGAATTTTCGCAATTGCAGCTTCCGAGTGATTATAATACTCGATAACGAAATCCCCCTTGTTATCTGAAAGCGTCAATGCGCGCCTTTGGGCAATGGTGTTAAAAATGAGAATACCCCGGTCTTTCATTACACGATGCAGATTTGAAAAAAATACATCAGGTGTTTTCAGGTGTACGAGAACGAAAAAAGCGCATACGATGTCAAAACCGCCCGAGGGACTTGCCTCAGGCGGGCTTTGCAGACTTACATCATGTTGAAAAAGCTTTGCCTTGTGTTTTGTTCTCTTTGCCGCAATTGCAAGCATCTTCTCGGAAATATCCCAACCCCATAATTTCACATCGCAGAATCTTCTTGCGATTCTTGTCAGTATTCTTCCGTCACCACAGCCGGCATCAAGCAGAACCGCGCTGGTATTGCTTTCAAGGTAGTACCATATCTTCTCCTGACAGAAATTCCAGTCGAAGCTGTCGATATGATCATAGTCATTGCGATAAAACGGGGCGTAACGGTCATATCCCCGTTTTGGAGAAATCAGTGGCATGGTTTTATGTATCCTCAAAAAGTTAGTGCAGATAGTCAGTATTTTCTTATTATACTTGTATGTCCACGAAAATGAAAGAGAAAATAAAAAAAGCCGTATCGACCCTTCATTAAAAAAAGTAAATGCGTTGACTGTACTTCTGTTTCGGATAAGCTGAGCAAATGGTTTAATACCACATAATGAGTTGCGGAGATAAATGTGTTACTCGACCTGTTTATAGCTGACGCAGTGGCAACTCCTTTCGAGGGACTGTCGGAAGGACATATAAAAAGCGCGAAACTTGATTTTGAGAACTATTTTGATACAAGAACACTACTCAAGGATCATCCCGACAAATGGTGTAAGCCGGGATTGTATTCCTCGGTTGCGGCAGCTGGTTTCGTTTGTGCGGCATCAGCACTTATCGCACCGGAAAATCCGGAATTTTTCGTGTCGAATTGCGGTAAAAAAATCAGTTCAGATTCGCTGCGTTCACCGGATTCGTTTCTCTTGTCGCTTGGTGGCGGTGATCAATTCGGGGGGGCTGCAAATTACATATCGCTTTACGCTTCTTTGTATGCACATTATTGCAGCGATCTGTCTGAAGAGCGTTTGCTTTCATTCATTTTCACCATGACACGTGATGCTGAAACGCTCACATCCGCATTCATGGCAGCAAACATTGTGCAAAAAAAACCTTCAACCATGCATGATGCTTATGGTATCGTGCATGGTTCTTTACAGTGGTGTCTTGATAACCAACCACTTTTTTTTAAGGGGGGATACCATCCCGACCTTGTGATAAAAACCGCTGGATATTATGATAACATCTTCACTATACTAAAAAAAAATGATGATAAGACAAGAATCTGGAAGGAAATTTTCGCCTATGTCTCGAATATAATGAGCAGGAACGTAGTACGTCCGACAATTTATCCGATGACGCTGCTTCCATATACACTTGATCTGGCTTTACGCATCAACGAAGCGCATACCTTGCTTCAGATGGCTGTTGCTCCCGGTGCTTCCACGAGAGCATCTGCGTTGTTTGCCGTTCTTATGTCACGTATCCCCCTGGCTGATGAATTACCAACCTTGCTTTCCGGACTTGTAAATAGACGCAAAATCATAGAATTGTCAGAAATTGCAGAAAACGGAAATATATCATTGTCAGTAATGGATGATTTTCTGAAAGGGGAGGAGGCGTTAACCCGTAAGGAACGGGAGGAACGCAATGCACTTTTAAAACACAGCCACAAGAAAACAGAAGAAAAAAAGAAAAACAGGACGAAAAGTACAAAAGAACTGACAACGCATGTTGTAGAAAGCTGGACCAAGGTAGACAAGGCTCGATACAGAAAACAGATCAAACGAACAGCCGTTGATGATGAAAACGATTGAAGTCAAAAATATTTGACAAAAGTGCTCAATATCTATACTATCAATGCCGATATGAACATTAGGGAAAAAAGGATTTTTTTTCGCGAGAAACGATTGCAGGGAGGATTACATGCGGGTCAAGGGCATACTATTTATTATAATAATGATTATTTCGGCTGTTGCCGCCTTTTCACAGGTAAAACGGCAGGAGTTTAAATTCATCACCATCGAAAATGTCTCCCGATATCGTGAGGATCGGGTCGCTTTTCAGCATATCGATGTGTTTGAAGAACCGACAAGAGACAATTCCATGGAATGCCTGTTAATCATCAGGGACAGCAAGATGACCCTGCTTATTGACGGATATGATAACCCGGCTGTTGTAAATGAAAACAGACTCGTTCTCGATATGGAACGTCAACTATATGATGACGAATCAATGTGGACGAATAGAATGAATGGAAAACCCGATGCTCTGATAGTTACAGATCGACGTGTTGATCTGCTGAAAAATTTTGATGAGCAGTTCGTTTCTGAGAAATTCGGTGAGTACTACAGCAGTATTCGGGACAAGTTTGTTCAGAAGCATGCAGATACCTTTCGAACACTGATGAATAATCGTCGTGAATCAGGTCTTGTTCTTCATCGAGATGTTCTGGCACGGCCATTCTATCTTACTGCTCCTGACAATCCTGAAAAGAAGTACTTCATAAGCGCTTCGGCCAAGACTTCTGACGGGCGTCATTATTACTGTGAAGATGCTGACGGCGACGGAGTTACCGAGACGTTTACCGTGTCTCTGGCAGACGGCTTCAATTGGGGGTATCAATCGGGTCCCAATATCATCTTCATCTATAAGAACAAGGGCGATGGTTTGAAAAATATTATAGGAACACTGTCTCATGAGGCCTATTACGGAACTACCAGTGAACAGAAAAAAATTGAAGAACAAATTCCTTCACAAAAGGATGAGTTGATGGAGTGGATAGAAACAGATCTGATCAGAGATGAGCGTTTTTATGAGTAATCTGTTTTGACCGTTTCGAATATATATGTTGTTGTTGAATTAAAAAGGTGTTTCATCAAATGATGAAGCGCCTTTATTTTTATCTTTTGTTGGTAATTTTCGCTGTGTCAATGCTTCTGTCATTGCTTTTCAGCAAACAGGTTTATGGAACGCTTTTCCGCGTCTGGTGTGCAAGGCCGGGTGCTCTTTCCGCTGATGAACTTGTTGATCGGGTTTATGCACAGAACAAGTCCGGGGCTGATCTTGTAAAAGATGCAACTCTGTTATACACTATATTTCCAGAAAACAAAAAAGTTAATTTGCTGTATGCACGCGCTTTACTTACCCAACGACTGCAATTGGCAACTGCAGTTTCCCTGCTTTCTTTAATGGCCGATAAGTATCCTTCAGACAAAGAAATAGCAACAGAGCTTCTTCGTGCGATGTATACGGGGGGATACTTTTCTGATATAGTTACATTTATCGGTGACTATAAGGGTTCCATCAGTGAAGCCGAACAGTTGAAAATTTACGGCATATCTCTCTATAAAACGGGACATGTTGAAAAGTCACTCGAAATACTATCCTCTTCACTTCGATCTTCCGCTTCAGATACTGAGTTGACGTATTATTTGGCACTGTGCTACGAAAAACTATCTGACAAGAATGAAAAGACCAGGTCCGGAAATCTAAGAAAAGCTGTTTTCTACATGGAAAGCAGTCGAAGCTATCCGCTATTCCAGTCTTCTGATTATCTGCGAATACTGAAAAAAGCGGGGAGAAGTGATTCAATACAGAAATTTTTGAGCGGAGATTTATAAATTTTACAGGCATTTCACAAAATTTGTCAGATTAATCTAATACAAGTAGACAGTTGCCGATGGTAGTTTAGGTCTGACAGTGGATGTAATGCCGTGTATTGACAACTCTCGATACTAATCAACTGATATGCGGATGCGGTGATTTCAGGTTAAGAATCCATCACCGATAAGTATCTCAAATACAGAGTGAGTGCTGTGTTAACGATGCCAAACGAAGTAAAAAAAGTACTATTTCTTTTATCTGTTCTGGTGTTATTTTGCATTTTTTCAGCTCAAACAGTGGTTGCCGATCCTTCCTGCAAAAAAAAACAAATTCTGATAATTCATTCTTACCATAAGCCCTTTTTGTGGACAAACGAAATTGATGAGGGTATAAG
>JAEWVL010000101.1 GCA_023396665.1 Spirochaetota bacterium | reverse complement strand
CTTTACACCATCAAAAAACAGAGGATGATGTGTCACAATCAAATTGCATTCCCTGACAATAGCTTCATCAATGACACTCGATGTACAATCAAGAGAACACAATATTCCCTTTATTTTTTCTTTAGAGTGAAGAATTTGTGCTCCGCTATTATCCCATTTTTCCTGTTTTGTAATCTCAAAAAAGTCGGACAAAACAGATATGCACTCTTCAATTATCATCGTTTCCTCACACAATCAACATGGCATCACCATAAGAAAAAAAACGGTACTTTTTGGCTACCGCATCTTCGTAAGCAGCCCTAATTCTTTCATAACCGGCAAAAGATGATACCAGCATAAGCAGTGTCGATTTTGGTGTATGAAAATTTGTAATCAATGCGTCAATTGATTTTATTCTCATTGGAGGTCGTATAAAAATCGCGGTTTTTCCATTTCCCGCAATTATTGATCCTTTTTGATAACAACTTTCAAGAACACGAACGGCTGTGGTTCCGACAGCGACAATCCTTCTTCCATCTCTTCTTGCATCATTTATCGACTCGGCCGTTTCTGCAGATATTTCATACGCTTCTTCATGCATCTGATGCAAGGACAAATCATTATTGCGTACCGGTGCAAATGTTCCCCAAGAAACATTGAGCGTCAGATAAGTACACATGACACCCTTAAGAGTCAACTCCCTCATCAGCTCGTCTGTAAAATGAAGCCCGGCCGTCGGAGCGGCCACCGAACCACTTTTACTCGCGTAAATTGTCTGATACCTTTCGGAATCGTCGTTTTCCGCTTTACGCTTAATATACGGTGGCAATGGTATCTGGCCGATTCTCTCCAGACACGATTCGTCAAAATTTTCTGACGGCTCCACTAAAAGATATTCACCACTACGACCGAGAACTGTCACAGAAACAGAGGGGTCTTTCGACGATATCAGCACTTCGCCAATTCTCAGCTTCTTTGTTTTATTGCACATAACGCGACATGGATACTCATCAGTAGCAGCCAATACACACTCAACTTCAGCACCGGACTGTCTGGTAAAATAAACACGAGCATTAACGACCTTCGCATCATTCATAACCAGAAGATCACCGTCACGCAGATATTTCCCCAAAGAAGAGAATTGTGTGTCAGTACTCCCGTTGTTTCTATCCACTATCATGAGACGAGATGCCCCCCTTTTTTCGGGGGGATATTGCGCAATCAATTCTTCCGGCAAAAAGAAATCATAATCTTCAAGAGTATTCACTGTATTAATCCAACACCAAATATCATACCACTTCTGTGTATTGGCTTTTTCCATGCAAGCATTAATCCATGCCGATCAGTATTTATGAACCTGATTGAAAACAAAGTTAGAACAACTGGAAATTCAGAGGTGCAGTATTGTTATGAGAGGAATTGACTTAGTGATGTTGACTTATATAATGATTATTAAACAAAACTGCGTTCAAATGTATAAAGAAAGCTTAAGACCCCAAAAGGGAGGATTTGGGTGCCCCCCTTTTCACATTTTAGTAATAGTTATATCCTTGTAAAAGAACTTCAATATTTGTTCTGACGTCTCACCTTTTTCGGCCATCTCTTTGGCACTGTACTGACACATGCCAACCCCATGACCGAAGCCCCGGCCATCAAGACGCATTCCATCCTTGGTTTTTACGGCCTTGAACAATTGACTCTTTATTTTATCTGCCCCCATCACCATTCTGAACTCATTTCCGCTAATTTTGAACTTACCATTTTCATGACTGATTACAACTTCAACTACACGCTCATTGTGTTTTCTGAAAGCCAATCCCTTGATCTCACCTATTGATCCGTATTTTGTTCCCAACTTTTTTCTGAAATCATACAGATTAATATCAGTGCTCCATTGATAATGCGGTGAAGATTTACTGTACGGATCAACTTTATCGACAAGATATGGTAGCTGTTCACCACCCCATACATACGAATTCGCTATAATACTGCCGCCGCTTGTTGAATGAAAAACTGCCAATATCGGCTTATTTTCATAAGTCATTATTTTTCCTGATGTTTCTTTGACAGCCTGATTAGCCAATTCAGTTTCAACCGAGATCCCTTTGTAAACCTGGGAATTGGTACTGCAGTCAAGGTCAAATAGCCCCTTATTTTGCTGCAACATCATATAATAGGCATAGGTTCTTGCCGCTATTGATTGGGCTTTCAAGGCCTCAACATGCCAGTTACCATTCATTTCAGAAGGAACCACGCCCTGCAAATATTCTTCAATTCCTACTTCATTAATAACATAAATTTTTCCGTTTACATTATGAAGCTCTACAGACCCTCTATAAGGCTTGCTATTAATAAAAAGCGGCGATTCCCATGACTCTGCCAGTACGGTATTTTTTAATTTCTCCGGATACACTTTCACTGATTTATTTGTGTTATTATATAAAACATTTCTTGTTCTAATATCACTTATTTTAATCCGTGTTTTTGAAGCAATTGTTACCGGAGCATCGCTTTTCATCAGCAACACTTTAATCTTTGAAGAGTTGGATGTATATGCCCCTGTCTGCTTACTTAGATATTTCTGTGACGGAGAACACGACGCTATTAAAGTTCCAATGACAATAAGCAATAATATCTTTCTGTACATATACTCAGCCTTTCGGATGAAATTTCGTATGAAGATCCTGCAATTTCTGCCGGGCAAGATGCGTATAGACCTGAGTTGTTGATATATCCATATGCCCAAGCAATTCCTGAACCGAGCGCAAATCAGCCCCCCGCTCTATTAAATGCGTCGCAAAAGAATGACGCAATGTATGTGGCGTAATATTTTTTTTGATAGCAGTACGATCAACATATCCTTTCAGAAGTCGCCATACCGATTTTCTGTTCAACATTGATCCTTTCTTGCTAATAAAAAGATATTCACTCTCTCTGCTCCCAAGGATATACGGTCTTGATTTCAGCATATACTTTTCCAGCAAGCGTATCGCCTGAGCCCCCATTGGTACAAGACGTTCCTTATTCCCTTTTCCTAATACACGGATCAATTTTTCTTCAAAACTGATATCCTCATACCGTAGCACTATCGCTTCAGATATTCTCATTCCACAGGAATATAATAGTTCAAATATGGTCTTGTCACGCAATTCATAAAGATCATTCTCGTCAATTGATTTGAAAAGAAGATCCACCTCATCAATACTGAGGAAGTCCGGTAAAGACCTGCTAATCTGCGGTGTTTCGATTTTTACTGTCGGGTTTTCAACCTGAGGTGTTCCGGAAGAAATAAAGTTATAAAATTGTCTTATCGCGGCAAGTGATCTCGCCAATGTTCTTGTTGAATTATGTTTTTTTGTCTTCTGAAACGAAAGAAAGCGCTTAATATCATCCGTATTCGCATTAAGAATGGATTTATTAGAACTTTCCAGAAACTCATTAAATTTCTTCAAATCATATGAATACGAATAGATTGAATTCTGTGATAGTCCTTTTTCAACTTTTAAGAACCGTTTGAACTTGGTTATTTCATTTATCTCTTCCAAAGCACTGCTCCTTAAACCGCAGATAATCAAAACAGCCCCCCGTTGCTTCCATGCGGAGGAAAGTTTGATGTCAGTATAATATCGGTGCTTTGATAAAAATGGCTTTAATTAGAAGACATAACGGGGAAAGAATTTTGCAAATACGGTCAAAATGCTATCAAGAGAATATATCCCTGTTGTAACCAGCCCTTCTCCCTTTTTTGATACGACAATCTTCAATAAGATGACCATCCCGAAACACAATTTTACGCTTTGTAAAATCGGCAACATCCGGTTCATGAGTAACAATCAGTATAGTTATCCCTAATTCATCATTGAGCCGGGAAAAAAGGGTCAGAATGTCGTTTGTCGTTTTCGTATCAAGATTTCCTGTTGGCTCATCCGCAAGTATAATGGCCGGATCGTTAACCAACGCTCTCGCAATAGCGACCCGTTGCTGCTGTCCCCCTG
>JAEWVL010000074.1 GCA_023396665.1 Spirochaetota bacterium | reverse complement strand
ATCAATCACTGTCACATCCTTCGATTCACCGACAAGTTCAAGTCGGCGGCCGACACCCTTGAACTCCGCCAGACCGCTTTGTATCGCGCCGAAACTGATCTGCAGCTCACGCGCAACGGCTATTACGGAAAGCGAATTAAGCACATTATGATTTCCAAGCAAGCGCAACTTTATCTCACCCAGAAGCTCTCCTTCGCAGTAGCAGTCATATACGGTAAAATTTCCGGTAAAGCGGACATTGGCCGCTCTGAATGTTGCGCGTTCGGAAAAGCCGTAGGTTACATATGGCCGCTCGATCTGATCTTCGATTGAGGCGATTGCCGGATCGTCGATGCATATTACCGAAAAACCGTAAAAGGGGATATTGTTGATATAGCGAAGAAAAGCGTCTTTCACGCCTTCGAAGTATTTATAATAATCGAGATGATCCGCATCGATATTCGTCACGATGGTGATGACCGGCAGAAGCTTTAGAAAACTGCCGTCCGATTCGTCGGCTTCAAACACGATATACTGGCCGCCTCCGCCTCGGGCATTTGAACCGAAATTGAGAACCTTCCCTCCGATAATCGCGGTGGGATTAAGACCGCAGCTGAAAAAAAGCGATGAAAGCATCGATGAGGTGGTGGTTTTCCCGTGAGTGCCGGCAATGCCGATTCCCTGTTTCAGGCGCACGAGTTCAGCAAGCATCTCCGAACGGTGAATGATGGGAATTTTGCGACGCCGCGCTTCGATGATTTCGGGATTGTTCGGATCAATCGCGGTCGAGGTAATCACGACACTGTACTCTTCAATGTTGGATGTGAAGTGCCCGATAAAAATCTTTGCACCGAGAGCTTCAAGTCTTCTTGTCGTCTCGGACTCGCGCAGATCCGAACCGGACACCATGAAACCCTGATGAATGAGTATCTCGGCAATACCGCTCATTCCGACACCGCCGATTCCTACAAAGTGCATTCTCTTTTTATTGCGAAATAGCATTGCTTATCTCCTCTGCGACAAAACCGGTTCCTTATGACCGGTATCTGTAATACCTGTCAGCCCGGCAAGCCGGACACATACTCATTTGCCTTGCTGCGGCTCATCCTGCTGAGCGACAATAAAATCGACGATGTCCCGCGCAGCATTGACTTTGGCTTCCTGGGCGCATTTGCGCCGCATCTGACTCAAGCGGGTCTCACTGCGCAGGATATCGAACATCAGCGGTCCGACATACTGCGGCGTCACCTTGTCACCCTCGATCTTGATCGAGGCCCCCGAGCGGGCAAACACGTCGGCGTTGAGACTCTGATGATTCTGTGTCGCGTGGGGAAAGGGCACCAGAAGTGAGGGCAATTTGACAGCTGCAAGCTCCATCATCACCCCCGAACCCGAACGTGATATCGCTATGTCAGCCGCACGATATGCCGCTCCGACATCTTCGATGAAGGGGGAAAGATAGACCGAACCGAACTTACTGTTTTCATTGATGATTTTTTTGTATTTCTCATATGAAACTGCTCCGGTAGACCAGATCAGCCCTACATTTTTAAATTCCGCATTAAATCTGATTTTCAATTCAAGAACAAGCTCGTTGAGCTGAACCGCGCCCTGACTTCCGCCGATAGCGAGAATAACGCGATCACAATGCGAAAGATTGAAAACCTTCAGCGCCTGCTCCCTCGTTATTTCGGGAAGAGCCTTTTTCCGGATCGGATTTCCGACGCAGCGTATCTTGCTTCGATAGTCCTCTTTGATCCACTTTTCTGTATCTTCAAAAGTAGTCAGCAATGATACCGACTTTTTCAAAAACAGCCTTATCACCTTTCCCGGAACAGTGTTCTGTTCACACAGATGCACGCGCCGCTTCTTTGAAAAACCCGCCAATAAAGCCGGGGCGGATACGTATCCCCCCATACCGACGACATCAGTTATTTTATATTTTGCATAGTAATATTTTACCACAATATATGACCATAAAAACAGTGGTATAAAAAAAGGCATTTTCCACAGCTTCTTGGCCACCGGCGGCG
Source organism: Spirochaetota bacterium (assembly GCA_023396665.1). GTDB lineage: Bacteria > Spirochaetota > UBA4802 > UBA4802 > JAFGJZ01 > JAEWVL01. The sequence continues at coordinate 1,080 of JAEWVL010000074.1, read as the reverse complement.
CCCCGTAATAGAGTAAATCGTTACGGTCAACCTCTGAAAGGTATTTGAATTTGCGATCGGCATAACTGGTCAGAAATTTAACGAAGACCCCCTTCTCCCGGCACTGTTCATACACCGCGATACCGGGGCTGATGTGGCCGCCGGTTCCTCCGCCGATTATCATAATACGTTTTTCGCTCATAGGGATGCTCCGTCAGGGTATTGTTCGTATTGTACATTATCGTACGTTTCCTCGCGATAACGCGATATATTTAACAGTATTCCGCAGCAGATCATATTCGATAGCAGCGATGAACCGCCGTAACTGATAAAGGGCAGAGGGATTCCCGTCGTCGGAAGCGCGCCGCTGACGACACCGATATTAATAAATGCCTGCAAAACGATCATCAGCGTCAGGCCGATCGCCAATAACCTTCCGAAATCGTCGACAGCTACAAGGGCGATACGCATTCCCCTCCAGAACAGAACGAGAAACAGCCCGATAACCAGCAAGGTCCCGAAAAGTCCGGCCTCTTCCGCGATTACCGCAAAAATAAAATCGGTATGGGGCTCGGGCAGGCGGGAAATTTTCTGGGACCCGTTTCCAAGTCCCTTTCCGATCAGTCCGCCTTTTTTAAAGGCGATAAACGATTGAATGATATGATAGCCGCCGCCGAAACGGTCAACCCAGGGATCAAAAAAAGCGAGGATGCGCCTTCTTCTGTATTCAACCTGGTAGACGAGAAGATAGAAGGCGGGTACAGACAGCGTGACGAGAAAAAGAATATAGAACAGTGAAAAACCGGAGACAAACAGTATTGCGACGCTTACAAGAAGAAGATCGATAGCGGTTCCGAAGTCAGGCTGCATCAGTATAAGAAAGAACATGACACCGAGTATTACAAGAGGTATGAGCAGCTGCATCAGCGGGCTCTGCGTTGACGAGCGGATATCGGACGAGAAGACCTTCGAAAGATAGATGACCATGAATATTTTCACAAACTCTGAGGGCTGAATGCCGAAAAGGCCGAAAGGCCGGATCCAGCGTGAAGATCCCTTTGCGACATGACCGAGCCCGGGAACAACGGTAAATAAAAGCAT
>JAEWVL010000072.1 GCA_023396665.1 Spirochaetota bacterium | reverse complement strand
CTATTTTGTCTATATACGGTGATAAGGCCGCCCTGAATCTCCTTCTGGCTTTATTTCTATCGTGTGCCTTTCCGTATCGCTTTGAAACAACTATCCCGAATTTCGGGTATTTCTCCGTATCGGGGTTCCTTTTTAAGCAGGAACCGGGACACTCCTGTAAAACATTAATCGTAATATTTCGCGATCTGAAAAGGCGTCCTTGGTCAAAGATCTTCGAAAAACAGTCACGCCCTTTCAGTGAATATTGTTTCTTCAAACTCTGATACTATTTGCCTCTTCGCTCATCGGACACGGTAAGTTTGTAGCGACCTTTTTTGCGGCGATTACGCAAAACATCGCGTCCTGCCGCAGTTGCCATTCTTGCACGGAATCCGTGTGTACGTAATCTTTTGATAACACTTGGTTGAAATGGTCTTTTCATCTTATATACCTCTTAATTATAACTATTATTCATAGATGTGGATGTACGGGAGGCTCTGTTAACACAAAACGACACGAGTAAACCTTATACACCGGTACGAATCGCGATTTGCGCAGAATCTCACGGTATCAGTAAAAAAAGATATGGTTTCTTGTCAATTTATTTATGGTCACTTCAATAAATCAGCGCTTGCGATAAGTGCGATGCATCGTAACGATCAACTCGGCCAGTAAACCGAAAATGAACAATTGAAATCCGGAAAGAAGCAAAACCGTAACCGCATTCACATGCACTATCGGTTTATCCGCAAAATGACGAATCCAGCGAACAATTTCAATTGCAGCGATGACAGCTCCGGATCCGAGCAGCAAAAAACCAATTGAACCGAATATCTTCATGGGCTTGAAACTGATCAGCATCAGGATAATCTGATGTCCCACCTTCACCGGATACCTGAAATTCACGAAAGACTTTCCAGTTTCCCTCTTTTTAAAACGCACATCTACATGAACAAAACGCATGGAATTGTAATAGGCATCAAGCAAAACCTGCTGCGTGTAATTGTAATCACCAGGCAGGTTGAAAACACGAAGATAGTCCCGATTAACCGCAAAAATACCGGGCTGCGAGTCTTCGAGCGGCCATCCCGTCAGGAAACGCATGAGAGTGGTAAACACGAGATTGCCCATGCGTCTGACAAAGGGCATGCGATACTCAATACGCTTGAATCGTTTTCCGTAAACAATATCGGCTTCGTCTTTGATAATCGGAGAAACCAGGGGAATGATGTCATCGGGATCATGCTGCAGATCGGCATCGAATTTTACCGCAATTTCGGCATCATCATCGAAAGCGGCCTGCAAACCGCTACGAATTGCCGCACCAAGACCGCGATTCACCTTGTGTCTTATCACAATATCGGCGCCGGCCTTCTCCGCCTGTTTCTGGGTTTCGTCTTTGGAACCGTCATTGACGACGATTATTCTGAGTTGATACCCGTTTTTTTTGATTTCGGCTGCCTTTTTTTTGAGAGAGAGCACTGCATTGGCTATCATCTCGGCCTCATTGTAAGCCGGAATTACAATCGCTAAACGCTTCATATATACCCCGAATGATTGATGGCAGCTCGAATAATTGGCACCGGCAGGAATCATACCCGAAATTAATGTAATTATTCGAGCTTCGTGTTGCCAGAATTAACTAATAGAGCTTCCCTGATTTATTTTCGAAAATGCAACGGCCTGATATTTACAAGGCTTATAGCAACAGCACTGATCTATCCTTGATAAGATGCCTTTACGGAATCCTTGTCGTCAACTTCGGACAGAAGAGAGACATTATCGAGAAAACGGTCGAAAATATCTTTCGCGTTATAGACCTCGGCCCGTTTCACTGCATTTTTTGACATTTCGGCAATTTGTCTTTTATCCGAGAAAAATTCCTCAACACAGCCGGCTATATCATCTTTCTTATCGGCCAGAAATCCGCACTTTCCATGTTCAATTATATCTTTCGGACCCTTGATTGCGTATGCGATAACCGGGGTACCGCAGGACAACGACTCAAGAACCACGCAGCCGAAGGTATCAAACTTTGACGGAAGGATCATCACATCTGCCGCAGAATATACATCGGGCAGGCGGGAGTGATCAACCCAGCCCAGAAATATGGCATCGGGCAGCTGCTCTTTCAACTGTTCTTCAGCAGGACCCACTCCTGCGAAAACCACTCGCAAGCCCGGAATCTGGGTTTTTACCCTGTTATATATCCGGGGAATTTCCGTTGCACCCTTTTCTTCGCTAAGCCTTCCTGTAAACAACATAACAGGGGTCGCGTTGTCCAGTCCGAATACGACCTTCTTTGTCGCCGTGGTTGGACGCCAGTCATGTTCCACCCAATGAGCCGTCAGCGACACCCTATCCTGCGAGAATCCCATCTTTTCACTGCGCAGCCACTTCTCCTGGTCGGTATTGAGAACAAAAAGCCGGTCAAACTGACGATAGTATGCCCTGAGAAAGCGCTTTACCCTGTCACGGGCAGGTTTGGTAAGCTTGAGCACCTTTTTTGAAAAAGTTATCCAATCGGTGTGTATGTAAAAATATGCGGGAACAGAATACGCCTTTTTCAGAAAAAGGACAGCGGCCCCCATAAAACCTTCGGTTGAGCAGATAACACGGTCATACTCACCCTCTCCGAAAATTCTGTGTATCTGAAGAATATTCGGCACACGTATCGGTTGGTGCTGATAAAAAGGAAGAACAAATTCTATCTTCGGCTTGACGACAATAAGGTTTGGCCCCGGCTCGACGCTGTCTGAGCACACAAGCATATCTATCGGGAGATCGCGCCGGCGAATCTCATCGAGTATGGATTTCAGCACCACAGCAACCCCGTTCTTATCGCCGAAGGTATCGGTCAGCCATAACATTCTTTTTGGATGCCGCAGGGCGTCTGTCTCGGTCGCGAAGAGGTCGAGCAGATCCCTTGACTTATACAGTACATTGGCACTGGCAAACCTTGCGGCACAAACGACGCCCGCCCCTAAAAACGGAAAAGAAAGACCATCGAGAAATTTTCCTACAGTAACTGTTTCAGGAGTCTTTTTACGTTTCGCCGGATTGAGACCAAAGAGGGGACGAAAATGTGCCGGAAGATCCATCTCCATTATCGATTTACTGAAATCAATTTGGGGTTTTGACGGCAGCATCGCAATTTTTGCCCGCACCTTGGTAATAATGAGATCCATTAGATGATCGAAGATGCGGTCAATACAGTCTTTATACTGATCGGCTCGTATATCGGCCGGAGAGTGAAACACTTCAGCGATTGTCGTAACTTCTTTAAATATTGGCTTATATGGTCGGGGGATAAGCAATTTCTTGATGAAACCCGGCCCCTCTCCAAGCAAACAGCGATGAAATGTACGAAGAAAAAGCCTGGTAAATCGGTGACGGCGAACTTCCATGTATCCGTTGATGATGGACATCGCAAGGACCTTATCACGCACAGTTCCCTTGTGAAGAAGCACACGCACGAGTCCCGGGTCCTTCATGTGAATTCCAATCTGGCAGAACAGATCAAGAAAGGCCATCATCATTTTTTCGCTGTCATGATGCGTACCGTAAACGGCCATTCGTCCGTTTCGAATGGCATCCAGGGCAAGATCGCTTTTATTAGCAGTCTTGAGTTTTTCAGCTAAATTTTCGACATAGAGCGCCGTACCGGTTTGACCGGAAAATATCCCCATGTGTTCATCAGAACCGCCGGTCAAATAGCGGGTGTAGGGATCATTCATGAATGTGTCGGGTTTGATGCCGTATTTTTTCGCGTAATTGTCTATTTTCTCCGGAGTCAGCGACTGAACCCATTTTTTTACCAGCATATTCTGCCAGGTATCGCGCTGACCGTTCATGGTTTCATAACGCTTGAAGACCAGCGACAGCTTTTCAAACAGATTCATTGAGGGAATATCATCAGATGAATAATGAAAAAGGGGATGAGCCCAAACTGTGGGTATATCATGCTCGTTTGCGTAATTTTGAAAATCATAAACATTTGTCCGCAATTTATCGAGCTTCGCTTCCTGTTCCGGAGAAAAACCGTATGCAAGAACATGTATTCTGGAACGAAAATCAGGCACTTTTACAGTAAATTCAGCGCCGACAAGCACATCTACTCCTTTATCCTGCAATTCATAACAGGTTCGGGCGTTATTGTGATTTGTCACGGTAAAGGCGTTGCAATGATTCGCCTCAAGTATCGCAAGAAGCTTTTCCGTAGGTAACCATGTCTCGGGAATGTTCAAAATACGAGCAAGAAGCTCGTCAGGCACATTCGAATTATGATCATGGACATGCAAATCGATTCTTAGACACTCGTTAGCCGGATATTTTGCTTTCTCTTGTTCAAGAAAAGAATCCAGTTCCTTTCGTATCTGCTGGTGAAAGCCATTCTCTTTCGACACAATTACCCTCTTTTATATTTCCCAAGAATATTTCCCCTCAATAAAAGTGGGAAATCGTGCAAAGCCCTCACCACCCTCGGCATCAGCTGGACAGCGAAGTAGAGATCGACTGCAGCATCAATCGACTAGCCGATTATTTCAATATTTTTCTTGTGTCCGGCAACAATTTCTTATCACCAGACTATTCTGGTTCTATTATTGTGTTTTTTCAGCTCCGTGCCCTTTTTGCGCCGTCCACTTCATTATCCAATATTCGTAAGCGGAAGAGGACAAGTGAGGAATCGAATATTCACGCCTCAAACACGAAGCACTGAAGAAGTTAGTAGAGACATAATATGTTTCTGGTGACTGCTTATCAAGGTATATGGCATATTCGTCAATAATGTCAGACAAAAGAAACTCAATACAAAGCCGGACAACATAACTGACAGAAATTTTGAAAATATAACGCTGAGCGACTGCATACTCATACTCAATCTCGGGAATCTCGATATGCATTACATTGTATCCTTCATTTCCAAAACACTGATACTTTACAGTCTGAAAAACCACAGCCTCTTGTCCAAACAAGGTTCTTGACCGTTGAAGAAGCAGCACAAGCAGCTGATTCACCGTGATTTCCATTCGAGCCGCTGCCGTTGTCAATTTTTCTTTATGCTCTTTTCCGATACATATACTGGTTCCTATCATTACCTTTCTCCTTCTAAATCAGTAATTTCAAGAAGAGACGCGCTGAAGAAGTTAGTAGTGACATAATCAGCTTATCTTCTTCTTTCGGGTATAGTACGTTTTGAAAAAGCATTTTGTTGGAAAAAGACAAAAAAAACCGCAAAATTGCGGTTTTTTTTTCAAATACCAGAAACTACATTCAGGATTGGTGAATTACAAATCCACGAGGAATTTTATAGTTGGAAAGATTTTCATTACACCACTGTTTCATCGCATTTTCATCGATGCCAGCCCCCTTACACCAAAGCTCAGCCTCAATAAATGAACGCTCGATATCGCCGGGTGCCGTTTCACTCTTGACTGTCACAAGAGCCTTCTCAACCTGAGGATGAAAGCAGAGCAGGCGTTCGACCTCTTTGGGATATACATTAAACCCTTTATTCAGCACCATATTCTTCTTGAGTCCCTTGAGCGTCAGATAGCCGTCCTTGTCAAGAACCCCGTAATCCCCGGTATGCAGCCAGCCGTCCTTAATATACTCTGCTGTTTTCTCGGGATGCTTGTAATAACCCGGAGTCACATTAATTCCTTTCACGATGACCTCGCCCTTTTCTCCCCGGGCGACATCTTTGCCTTCATCATCAACAATACGCACCTCGTTCCAGGGCATCGGCACACCAACCGATCCGTAACGGTTCTCGACGTTAATATGATTCCAAGAGACGATGGGGGATGCTTCTGTCAGACCATATCCTTCACGAACCTCAAAACCATACTTCTTGTTAATCAAACGCAGAAGATCGGCGGAAACGCCCTCACCACCGCTTATACATGCGCGAAGCGATGGAAAATGTTTCCCCTCGGGAAGCAGCGAGTTAACCATCGCAAACATCAAAGGCACACCCGGCATCACCGTTACACCCTTTTGCTTGATCTCGCGCAACAAATCGTTCGGGGAAAATTTCTTCATCAAAACAAACGGAATCATGCTGTTAAGCGGAGTAAAAATCGTGACTGTCAGACCGAAAGCATGAAAGAGCGGAAGCGCTGCCATATAGACATCGTCAGGAGTATTGAATTCGCCAAGACTTTTGGTCGAATTACGTATTCCGCGATGTGTCATCATAACACCCAGCGGATATCCGTCCATGGCCGAGGTGTAGATTATCGCAACAGCTTCATCACCCTCAACAGACTCTACAGTGGAATCAGGAGCCTCATTGTTTATGACTGACATCATGTTGCGATCACGGTGTGTATCATCCACAAGCCACATACTCCCCATGTCGCAAAAGAATGCCCCATCAACAGAATAATTCTCCAGTTGCGTCAGCGAAGTAATCACCATCGCCGGTTCAGTTTCCTCGGCAATATATCTGATCTCATAACGGCGGGCAACCGGTCCGACGAGTACCGCAATTGCACCGATCTGCGCACAAGCAAGAAAAGCGTATACAAACTCAGGTATATTCGGAAGGCTCAGAATAACCCGATCGCCCTTTTTCAAACCCTTTTTACGCAGGTAAGCGGCACAGCGGTTGACTCTGTCCATACCCTGTCCATAACTTACAACTTCATTATCAAAGAAGAAAAAGACGGCATCCGGCTTTTTTGTCGCATTGTCTGAAAGCAAAGTATACAAATTATTTTTTTGTGACATTTCATCTCCATTTTGTTCAGATTTTAGGGGGGGGATCACTGATGCAATCATCAGCAGATAACAGCTATTTCCGAAAAACCATACTTTTGTATCCCCTTTAGGATTTGAGCTAAACACAAAACTGTAAACGTTCAGCGTCAAGCATTATTGACATTCTCTGGTAATTATTCAGAGTGACTCACAGCACGACCAGTTCAAATGACAAGCAAAACAAAATTTTTTCCCTTGGTCATTAATCGAGCTTACCCTTTGTTATTTTGTTTCATTCGATTTCATTTTCATACAAATCCGTTATCAACCATAAATCCCCAAAATCGATCACAAATACAAATCAGTCCCGAACCTCGGCAACAACCCTTGCCGGAGAAGAATCCGCACAAATATTGAGCGGAAATGCATAGAGAATGAATCTCGCGCACGTTATTGCTTCAAGATTTGCCAGATTCTCCAGCACAAAGATGCCATGACTGAAAAATAGTTTATGAATCTCAAAAGGAGAATGATCCGGCGATGGTAAATCCATCCCGATCATCTTGATCCTTCGGCCGACGAGAAACTCGGCCAGATTCGCGTCCAACACGGGATGAGACGAAAAATACTCGGCACTGCCAAATAATTTTTCGTGTCCGGTTCTTAGTATAACGATATCATTATCACGGACAGCATCATTGAATCGGAAATCATAGGTTATTGTCCTCTCGACAGCGCAATCCAGAACAACTGCCTCTCCGCAAAAGCATTCAAGCGGATACTCGTTGATATATCTTGCGCTATCGGTCAGATGCATTGGCGAATCGATATGTGTTCCGATGTGCATGCCACATTCAAGCCGATGATCATTATATTTGTCTATTTTAATAAAACGGTTTTGATACAGGCGCAACGGCTCATCGCCGGGATACGGCAGCAATGTACTGTCAATACGGTGACTGAGATTAATCAAACTCATAACATCTCCACTGCTTCGAACAATGTCAGATTCGCCATGCAATCAACACAATACATGGAGTCTCGATTTCTTTCAAAATATTGATTCTATTTAGAAAAACAATTGCCGTAATTTAAGCCCGATCGTACTGTTTTATCAACGATACAATTATCGGAGATTTTTCATATAGACTGCAAAATGATCTTTTCCGAGAGGCTTCAGTGCATATCCCGGACAACAAAAGGACAGACTATCAGTGAAAGCCGGCAAGGTAAAAATATGGCAGATGAGCACAATTCTCCATAAAATCTACAAAGATCCCGGTCTAACACGTGTCGAACTGGGAAAACAGCTTCATGTAGACAAATCAATGATCACCAGAATTCTCAGCCATCTTATCGAAAGCGGCTGGATCGTCGAGGCAGAATCGAAACCCAAAAGCGTACCGCTTCGGATCAACAAAAACCGACTGCTTGTCGCAGGCATCGACCTTAAACCAGAACGCCAAAATGTGTGTATCTGTAATGCTGCCGGAGAAATCATCGCCAATCACAGCTGGAATAGAGCACTTAACGATATTGATTCATTTCTCAACGATACCATCCCCGAATACCTGCTGTCGAGCGGCTTGCAGATCGGAGCGGCCGGCCTTGCGATTCCTGGAGTATTTGAGAGACAAAGAAATTCGATCGTCTGCTCCCATCCTCTTTCCATCAAAAAGAAACGAAAGCTTCCCGACCGCATTGAAAAATGCGACTGCCCGCTTTTTACAGATAATGATGCCCGCTGCTGCGGATGGGGCATCGTCGCTTTCGAGAAGGAAAAATCAGATTTCATGCTGCTGATGATTTCACTGGACGAACACGAAACACCAAACGACGAGTACAAACGGGTGGGTATCGGAACGGCCCTGTTCTTCAACCAGTTGGCTCATGAGGGATGCCATTCCCGCGCGGGAGAGTTCAGAAGCATGTACAGACGTGACCTTAGTGAAGCCGGACAATCAGAAATATCACATGCCTTCCGCCAGAAGATGAAAACGAAGAAAACGATTTTCAACGCATTTGTCTCTGAAATGGCCCATCATTGCGCGTTCATCGTCAATTACCTCGATCTGGAAAAACTGTATATCGGCGGAAGTATTGAGAATTTCAGAAGCGAAATTGAGAGCGTTTTCGAAAGCACTGTCGGAAAAAACAGACTTTACCGGCAGCTTCCGGGAGCAAAGGTTTGCTTTGCCGGCCTTGGTGAACTTTCCGCAGCCCGCGGTGCCGCAGGCTTGGCCTACGAACGCCTGTTCTCAGAACCTGCAGTAGAACAGCCCTCATCTTTTTATCTGGATATCTCGAAGAAAAAAAATCGCCAGTGAGACCAGATAATGTCGAAAGTCCCCGGCGCCAATCCCGAATCCCGGGAAGTACCCGTTTATACGAAATCCTATCCTTCACCACATTCATCGTTTGGTTGACAAAAACATCAAATCATATATCATTTTGCCCATAAGATCCGGGCAGGTGCTCTATGAAACAGATGATTCACTTTTCCACGAAAAAACGCGAAGAGCTGGTAGATATCACCGAATACGTGCGAAATGCCGTTCGAATCAGCAACATTAATGACGGGCTCGTTTCTCTCTTCGCTCAGGGCGCTACGGCGGCCATCATGATTCAGGAAAACTGGGATGAATCGGTACAACAGGACGTGATTGCCTTTTTGCGCAAGATTATTCCGCAAGGCGCGTGGCTGCATGACGAACAGGACGGGAACGGTGACGCGCATCTGAAGGCCGGTCTTGTCGGGCCTTCGGAGCTTATCCCTGTCATCGGCGGGGAGCTTGCACTCTCGCGCTGGCAGAACATCTTCTTTTGCGAATTCGACGGACCCCGAAGCTCACGCAGCATCGTATGCACGATTGTTGCCGATTAGCAGTTTGCCGCTTAACAGCAAACTGCCAGATAAAACGGATACCGCCAACGACCTTCACTCGTCATCGCTGTATTTACGTCGTATCGCCTCAATGACTTCATACACTTCGAAAAACGAATCGACAACTTCCGGATCAAAATGAATTCCCGACTGATTTTTGATCAGCTCAAGAACCTTGCTCTCCGGCCAGGCTTTTTTGTAAACACGTCTGCTGATAAGCGCATCGTAGACATCGGCCAGTGCGACGATTCTGGCCGCAAGAGGAATCGAATCCCCCCTGATTTGAGAAGGATAACCGGTGCCGTCATACTTTT
>JAEWVL010000041.1 GCA_023396665.1 Spirochaetota bacterium | reverse complement strand
TTTTTTGATATACCAATACGAAGCTGTCCTATTTATTTCTTGACTTTTACAAAAAAATGAATTCAAATATACGCTTGTTACTTCACGTTAAGGTGGATTTCTTTTATGGAAAACATGATTACCGAGGTGAGGATTTTCCCCAAGCAGGAACTTGGCAAAACGCTGGCTTTTGCGAACATCACGATCATGGATCAGTTTGTCGTGAAAAACCTGCGCGTTGTAAAGGGCGATAAAGGAATATTCATCGGAATGCCATCAAACAAGAAAAAGAATGGAGAGTACGTCGATATCTTTTTCCCGATCACGCAGGAAGCGCGTGACTACATCACGAAAGTGATCGTAGACAAATATGATGAATTGGCAGCATCCGGTCTGCTCGAAGCCGTGGGAGATTAATTTCCCTCTGAAAAGCGGGAAAATAGATCACCAGCAAGCATTGAGAATCGAGCAGTTACAAGGCTTGAGAGGACGTAGTCAAGAACGAAGGGCACGTTGATGCCCGAGTTTTTAAATATTCTCGCGTCCGAAAGAAAAAAACATACCACAAAGACAGTGATGTACAGAAGCGCTTCCCTGCTCGAGCGCACGATTATCTTGCGACTGGCACTTTTGATAGCGGTAATAGAAAAGACCGCAGAAACTGCTGCTTCAAAAACGATACCAAGTATAAACAGCAATATCATGTTTTGCAATAAAACCGCACCGTTCATCTTCGCCTCTCCCTTTGTTCATTTAAATTCTTTACACTATCTTATGTGATCATGATGAAGCTCTGAATAAAACACCTGTTCACTTATAGTTGTCCATTGTTGTTTTGTCAGCATTTTTTTAAAAAAATGCATACTACTCTCACATCGTCATCGTATCCTTTTGATCACAATGAACCCGTTTTGCTTTCGCCTGCAACAGATTTCGGGAGATGAGAAATAAACAGAGGGCCAATAACAAACCAATCAGCCAGACAAATAAATCGCCGATACGCGAATAAATTGTATTTCGATTTTGTGAAAAATCTATTGATTCTATCAAATATGCCTTCTTGAAAAGAGGGATACGACTGACAACCCTGCCATACGGATCGATGACGGCCGTAAGCCCTGTATTTCCGCATCGCACATAGTACAAACCGTTTTCAACGGCACGAAATGGGCTACCGGCAAAATGCTGCATATGTCCCGAGTAAGAATATGACCATCCGTCATTTGTTATATTAACGAGATAATCAACACCCAGCCGTTTATAGCTTCTGTTAAGTGCGGGAAAAAGACTCTCATAACAGATCAGAGTGCCGAAAGAACCTTTGGGAGTCGAAAAGACAACAGGTCTGCTTCCCGGAGTAAACGACGAGGCGCCCATAGATTCCAGCCATCGATGCAGTTTGGGAAAAATCTTTCCGTAAGGAAAAGTCTCTCCTATAGGTGCCAGATGAATTTTTGAATAACTGTTCTGAAGAGTGCCGTCTGCATTTACGACTATGGCTCCGTTTGTATAGATTAACGAATCGCTAGTCTCATATTGACCGATTTCACCAGTCAACAGGGGAACCTTGATATGTTTTGCAAGACCGAAAAGAGTGTATTCAAAACTATTCATCGATCTGTGCCGGTAACTGTACGAAAGTGTCTCAAGTGAAGTTGATTCGTTCCATACAACCAGATCGAGTGCAGCCTTTTTTGACGCTTCAAGCGTGAGAGAAACCAGATCCCTCATATAAGAATAGCGGTGTTCAAACCAGTCTTCCCATGGTGAAATACAGGTTTGTATCTGAGCCACAGTATAGTTTCCATTTTTGCTTTCGGGATGCATCATGAGACGAAACGATCCGGCGCAGATGATGATTAACAGCGCCAGACAACTGAAGACAAAAGGAATATTCTCTTTCGCTTTCAACAGCCCGAACGAAAACGGTAATTCAATTCGCAGCTGAGAAAGCGATGAGTTGAATAGGATTACCAGAAAGGTTATTCCGAACACACCCGTTATGGACGACAGCTGAATGAGCGGAAGAAAAGAATATTGTGTGTTTCCCCAAAATATCCAGGGAAAGGCCATATAGCCATGAGTCTGAAAATAATCAATCAGCACCCACACAGCCGGATAAAAGAAAAAACGTCCTTTCCCCATAAGGCGGGCAAGCAGCTCTGCCAGGAAAATTTTCGTAGCGAAAATTACCGCAACTACCGGTGTCAATGCTAACACGAGTATGGTGTTTCCATAGGGGATATCTCCCGCAAATGAACCCATCCATCCGAAGGTGAGAAAAAATGAAACCGATCCTGTCAAAAAGGAAACGATGTAGACTTTTTTTAGCGCTATCCCCCTGCAATAACGCATAAGCGGCACCAGAGATATCCAGGCCATGGCCGATAAAACCGGCGCAACCGCAGTATCATAAGAGGGAAAAGAGAGATAGATCAAGGGGGCACTGAACAGGTAATAATGCCGGCCGAAAAAACTGGCTATTCGCTTCAAAAGAGCCTCCCCTGTTCATCTTTTTTTTTTGGCGTTAGAATTACTTTCGCCTGAATCTGTTGCAGCTTATATGCAAGTTCTTGCGGAAGTTCATTGCTTTCGAGATAGTGAAGAACCGCTTTCACGTCGTTCCAGACATCTCTCTTCAGCGGACTCGAATCATTTCCGTTACGAAGAATATATGAAGGATGGTAGGTCGGCATAACGGGGATATGACCATAGAGATGCCATTTCCCCCGGACCGTGCTGATTCCAGCTTTGATCTTGAGTAAAAAACGTGTCGAGGGGTTTCCCAGTGTAATGATGACTTTGGGCTCAATAATCTCTATCTGCTTAAGCAGAAACGGAGAACAGGCCGCCACCTCCTCATCATCAGGAGGACGATCACGCGTACCGGCCATGTCAAGTGTTGGACGGCATTTTACGATATTGGCGATGTAAACTTCAGATCTCGGTATCCCCATCCCCTTTTCTATAATTGCCGTAAGCAGCTGACCCG
>JAEWVL010000020.1 GCA_023396665.1 Spirochaetota bacterium | reverse complement strand
TTGCTGAACAGAAACTCCATTTTCATCAACAGATATGTTCACCGGCAATCGATTCGACACAATGATCATTTTACTTTGACTCATAAGCATGACTCCGTTTCTTTTTTTCCTTTCGCAAATCAATCGCAACAAAACGCAAATAGCCTGGGCGAGCAGGTACACAGCACCGACCGGGCACAAGGGCGCATCATAGTTAATTTTCAGAGCTTCCCTTATTGAATTATTCAAAAACATGACAAAGTCAATCAGTTTCCGCCATTATTTTTGCAGTACACCCATGAGGATTGATTATTTCGAAAATCCGAAATCTGGACTTCAGGCATACATGTACGTCGACGACAGGGATGACTACAACGCCGCCGTCTATCTCGAGGAACATCTCGAAGAATTAAAAGCTAAAGAGGAAAGCGCGACTTTCTCTAAACTCGCAGAATCCACCGTTAACGGAATCAAGGCCGCTTACAGTGAGTATACCGAGAAAACAGACCTGGGAAGCGACAAATACATTGTTGCCACCTACGAAGTCGGTGAAAAAGGCTATGAACTGTTTATTATGAGCGGCGATAAAAAATTCGAGGATAATAAAGCGGCGATGATTTCAATGATGAACAGTTTTTGCGTTCTTTGATCACTCCGAAACGCCGGACGCAGACTCATCCTGAGCGGCCGTTCGTTTCTTCTCAATGGCCGCTATTATCTCGTCGCGTTGCAGAAAAAATCCCATCTTGAGATACTGCGGAAAAAACACCACTTTAAGAGGAACCGGATCACTGGAGTATTCGCGTAAAATCGTCAGAATCAGCGCAATACCAAGCCCAGCCCCCTCACTGTTCTCGGGATCCGCGTAGGTGTACATGTCGCTTCTTCCGACATAGCCCAGTTTTTTGAGAATTGCGCGCTTCTCTACAAGCGTACAGTTCTGATTGTTGATTACCCAAACAGCAATACCGGTGTTAGTTGATTGAAACGTCACATTGATATACTGATCTTTTGAGCGAGCCATTTCAACCAGACGCGAGTTTCCATGATCGGCGATCTCTTCTTTGAACAGCTTCATGAACTGTGTGTAGGCTCTATCCGCCGTTATTCCCATGGGAATGGTTACGGCTTTTTCAAAAAGAATCTTGTAGTTGGCTTTGGTCGCATTCACCGCAAGCTCACGCAGGCAGGTGAAAAGATGAAACGAAACATCCTGAAGCTGCTGCCGTGAAAGCAACATGCGCAATATTGTTTCTATAAGCTTGTTGATATCTCTTGAAAGATCAAACAGGCGAAGATTGATCGACCACTCAATATCTTTGTCGTGCATTGTTTTGGCAATTTCTGAAATGGAGGATATCAACTGTTCAAGTTTTTCCTCTTTACGCAAATCGATGACTCTGATCGAACTCAGAAAATTTATCTGCTTTTCATAAAACGGATCTCTGAAAAAAAGTCCCAGATCTGTATCATAAATCCATTTTCTGCTTTTCAGCAATTCTGCAAAAGGGATGGCACCGTGAATTCTCAGCTCTGTGCCAAAGAAACGGGCGCCTTCGTTTTTAAGCAGTACCGCGAACAAATCGGCAATATTCTCTTCTGTATCAAAGCGGGACAACAGAGTTTCGGCTGCCGCCACACGGGGAATGGGAATGGTCTTTCCAAAGCCGGATTCCTGAAAAAGGTCAAAAGTTCCATCTATCATGTTTCCAAGATGGTTAATTTGCTGGGAATTCAGGGAATTAACCAGCAGATTTTTAAAATTTTTATAAATCACTTTATCAAGCATTCACAAACACCGACACAAATTGGTAATCACGACGTATATGCTTTAGACAGTTTTTGCTAAACCGTAAACCCTCAGAAAACACACAGATGCCACCACATTTTCGGACATCTCCAATTAGAATAAGAGTAAAATACAGCCGTCAGGCGAATATTTATTCTCAAAAGACCTTAAAAAAAGAAAATATCCTCTTTTTCGGACTCAATTGCTCAAATATCAAACGTATACTTTTTACCGCTTCTTTTTAAAATATTGCAAGTACATTTATTTCAGCGCTTCAAAAACTTCATTCATATTTTTTGTCTTACATCAAATGAGACCTTGACAACATAGTGCAGGATGGCTTAATTACCATAGTAGCGGCATCAGAATGTATCCCGATACGCTGCCGATTTTGGCCAAAACACATTGTACGGAAGGCGGCATATGCCGGTAAAAATCAGCGTCAGAAACCTGTCAAAATCATTCGGTGACAAATGTGTTTTAAACAACATCTCATTCGACATATTTGAGGGGGAAATTTTCTGTATAATTGGTAAATCCGGAACCGGCAAATCGGTCATACTAAAAAATCTGATCGGCCTGATGCTGCCAGATTCGGGTGAGATTCTTGTCGACGAAGAAGCTTTTAACACCGCCTCAAGTATGGAACGGGAGCGCATTCGTATGAAATTCGGCGTTCTGTTTCAAATGGCGGCCCTGTTCGATTCGATGAACATTTACGACAATGTGGCCTTCGGAATGCGGCGACAGGGACATCCCGAAACGCTCATCAGCGAAAAAGTGCCGGAGCTGCTATCACAGGTCGGATTGAAAAATATAGAATCGAAAATGCCATCAGAGCTCTCCGGAGGCATGCAAAAACGGGTTGGTCTTGCCAGAGCGCTGGCAATGAAACCGCAGATCATGCTCTATGACGAACCGACCACCGGCGTCGACCCTATCACCGGCGCCGCCGTCGACCGTCTCATAACACAGATGAACGAGATGTTTCATGTCACCTCCGTCGTCATAACACATGATATGAAATCGGCTTTCAGAATCGCCGACAGAATCGCAATGCTGCACCAGGGATCACTGATCTTTCTCGGAAAGCCTGACGAACTCAGGACAAGTGAAAACCCCTTCGTCAGACAGTTTCTCGAGGGCCGCGCTAACGGCCCGAACTGATTTTTTGTTCGAATAAACAACCAGGCTCTATCGTAATAACAGGAGATAACAATGGAAGGCGAGCTTTTACAATTATCACACAGAGAAATTCTTCATCCCAAACTGAAAAAAATCGACATGCGACTTTCTGAATTCAGCTTTGCAAATCTTTACCTTTTCAGGAAAACGCACGATTACCGTCTGATCAGAATCGGAGAGTGCTACTTTATATGCGGCAAAACAAATGACGGCATCCGTTTCGGCCTTCCGCTTTGCGATCAAAAGCCGCCTGACATGCTCATGATTCACGAGATCATCGACCAGTTCGGAATGCTTTATCCCATATCCGACTGCTGGGCCAAATTTTTTCCGCAGAACGAGTTTACAATTACACACAACGATGATGACTCGGATTACATCTACACTATGGAAAAGATGGCAACTTATCCGGGGCGCCACCTTTCAAAGAAACGCAACCTGCTCAAACAGTTTCATCAATTGCACAAATTTGAGCGCTTTGCCATAGGTGAGAAAAAGGATGAAGCCTTACAGGTACTTGAGAACTGGCAACGCGAAAGTGCAATAGACGCCGCATCAACCGATTTTGAATCGGCCAAAGAAGCTATTGAGCTGGCCGAAGAATTGCAGCTAGACGGTTATGTCTATCGTATCGACGGCGTTCCGGGGGGATACGTTCTGGGCGAAGCTCTCACCAATGACACCTACGTTCTTCACTTTGCGAAGGCGCTTAATCAGTTCAAAGGGGTTTATCAGTTTCTCTATAACGATCTGGCCAATCTGCTTTGCTGCCGGTTCACCTATATCAATTTTGAACAGGATCTCGGCCTGCAATCGCTGCGTCAGGCGAAATCTTCATACAAGCCCGATCATATGGGTATGAAATACAGGGTCTCTCTGCGCCAATAAATTTGCTTTTTATTTATCTTTGACTATATTTACAGCAGCGGCGCAGAATACTCCTGCGCTGTACCATATTACGCAAAAGGAGAATCAACATGAGTTTGGTCAATCTTGTACTTTTTCTTGCAATAGGCGCTGTTGCGGGATGGCTTGCCGGTCAGATCATGAAAGGCGGCGGATTCGGACTTGTCGGCGACATCGTTGTCGGCATTATCGGGGCTTTTCTCGGTGGATTTCTTTTCAGCATTCTCGGCATTTCCGCAGGCGGCCTGATCGGATCTCTCATAACCGCATTGGTCGGAGCGATAGTACTTCTTTTTGTATTACGCCTTGTCAAAAAATAATCTTACTGCAACAGCTGTTCTTACCGCTGATTACAAATCATATTTTACTGTTTGACAGCGATGTTATGAACTTCAATGTGTAACCGGAAACCGGTGCTCCTGTCGATATGGCATGGGCACCGGCATACTGTTTGTTACACAAGGATACCCCCATGTTAGATCTCAAGTTTATAAAAGACAATGCAGATGCGGTCAAAGCCAATATCAAAAACCGTAATATGAAAGCGGATGTCGAC
>JAEWVL010000337.1 GCA_023396665.1 Spirochaetota bacterium | reverse complement strand
CAGTAGTGTTTGCTGTTATGTATATTCTTACAAATGATTTAATCATAGCGAGTATCGCTTTCACTTCTACGGCAATGGCTGTATCGCTCATGCTAAATGCATATGCCGCAAAACGGTTTTCGACTATTTCGATTTACTTTGACTTCAAAGGTGTTCTGCGTTTATTGATTGTATGTTTCCCCATATGCCTCGGCGGGTTTTTGTATAATTATCTTATTAATGCGCAGAAATATGCGATAGATCGGGTGATGTCAGAGGAATCGCAAACGGTTTTCAGTATTTTATTCATGCCGGTTTTTGCGGTTAATATGCTCAGCACAATTATTTTCAAACCCGTTATAGCCTATATGAGTGTGTTTTGGAATGAAGGTAAAACCTCTGATTTCATCAGGGCGGTTATAAAACAAACCGGTATTATTATTTTATTGTCTATCGTACTCATGTTGATGGGTGTATTGGCCGGTGTAGAGGTTCTTTCTGCTGTCTATGGTGTTTCACTGATAGAGTATCGATTCTTTTTCGTATTGCTCATAGCTTTTGGAGGAATAGCAGCCCTGGGAGCTTTTTTTGTTGTTGTTTTGACGATTATTCGGATGCAGCTGTCGGTTATAGTAGCCTATGGTATCGCAACCGTGATGACTGTATTGTGTATCGACTGGATAGTGAAGCAGTACGGGTTGTTCGGTGCGGGATTGATGTATGGGATTGCAATGACGATTGTTCTTGTAATATTGGTAGTAACTTTGATTTTTGCTATAAGAAAAGGGAAGTGAATGAGGTAATTGAATGCGGTTTGTAAGAAGTAATTATAGATATAGGTTTATAAGCGATCGGATTTCAGAATAGAGGTGTGTGTAAAAAAGCATTGACGATAGCTGAAATTGTGTGTACGAAAGTGTTTTGGCGAGGGCGCATGGGTTTGTTTTTTGGAGCATAACCCGGGTGAATCCGGAAAGCGGTGAGCCGACTTTAGTGGCAATCTACATAATAAGAATAAAGAAAGGGAAGTATAAAAAATGCAGGCGATAATTCTTGCGGCAGGAATGGGGAAGCGGCTGGCCGAGCTGACCAGAGACAATACGAAGTGCATGCTTGATGTCAACGGCAGAACGCTTCTCGAGCGAATGCTGGACATATTGCAGGAGAAAGGAATACACCGCATAATTCTCGTTCTCGGCTATCAGGGAAACAATGTCAGGGCGTCACTGAAAGGAAAATATCAGTCACTGGATATCGTTTATGTCGATAACCCTGATTACGCGAGTACGAACAATAAATACTCGCTGTATCTCGCAAAAGATTACTTTGTACAGGACGATACCCTGTTGCTTGAGAGCGATCTTATTTTCGAGGAATCGCTTATCGCCAGCCTTCTCGATACCGATGCGAATCAGAGCATGGTGCTGGTGTCGAAATACAAATCATGGATGGATGGCACCGTTATTCAGCTGGACGATAATTATGAAATTAAGAATTTTGTCGGCAAGAAAGATTTCAAGTATGCTGATGTCGATACTTACTACAAGACCGTTAACATTTACAAATTTACAAAAGCGTTTGTTGTGAGAAGCTACCTGCCGTTTCTGCAGGCCTATATCACCTATATGGGAAAAAACGATTATTATGAACAGGTGCTTGGTGTTATAAATTTTGTTAACAAAAGCGGACTCAAGGCCTGTGTCATACCCGAAAACGCCTTATGGTACGAAATCGATGACAAGCAGGATTATGATATCGCGTCAGCTTTGTTTGCCGATGAGGATCAGCTCGAGAAATTTCAGTCGAGATACGGCGGGTACTGGCGTTTCCCCACCGTGAAAGATTTCTGTTATCTGGTAAACCCCTATTTCCCGACCGGGAACATGCTTAACGAGCTCAAGCATAATTTTGACCGGCTTATTGCAGATTATCCCTCGGGACTCAATGTTCAAAATCTGTTGATGTCAAAAATGTTCGGTGTTAAGCAGCACTATATCGTTACCGGTAACGGTGCCGCCGAATTGATCAACGCCTTGATGAATTCTTTTGATGGGCTTGTCGGTATAAGCGCCCCGACATTCAATGAATACCCCGAAAGAGTGAATCCGGATAAGTTAAAATTCTTCAATGTTTCACATCCCGATTACCGTTATGGCATTGATGAGTTGAAAAAATTCACCGCTGAAATTGACATGCTTGTTTTGATTAACCCGGATAACCCGAGCGGTAATTTTATTGAGAAGAAAGATGTCGTCAGTCTAATTTCCTGGTGTAGGGAAAAAGGAAAAATGCTTGTTCTTGACGAGTCATTTGTTGATTTTTCCGATGAAGGTGAACTTAATACTCTGATAAATGATGACATTATTGCCGGGTTCGATAATCTCGTGATCGTCAAGAGCATCAGTAAAAGTTATGGAGTGCCGGGAATCAGATTGGGGCTCGCGCTAACATCAAATCAGCAAATTCTCAACAAGATGAAAGCGTATATCTCGATATGGAATATTAATTCATTCGGTGAATACTTTTTGCAGATTATAGGCAAATATATTGGTTATTATCATGATGCATGTCGTAAAATTGCGCTTGAACGAAGTCGCTTTTTCGATAAGCTCAACAAGATAGAATTTATTCGTCCTTTGCCGTCTCAGGCGAATTATTTACTGTGTGAAGTGACGGGAAAACTGTCCTCCACTGAACTGGCCAGACAGTTGTTGAAGCGAAACGGAATTCTTATAAAGGATCTTTGCGGTAAACGTGGATTCGAGAACAAGAATTATGTTCGAATAGCTGTTCGTAGCAAGGAAGATAATGACTACCTAATAGATGTGTTACAGGAGTTATGAATTGATAATAACGATTTGCGGTGGCGGAAATGTTGCACATTCGATAATCGCTTTGGCTCCGGATGATATTAAAGTCAATCTGTTGACGAGGAGTCCCGAAAAATGGGCCGATGCCATTTCCGGTTCAGTCTGTGGAAAGCCTTGTACTGGAAAAATAAATAAAATCAGTAGTAATCCTGCGGATATCATTTCTGAATCAAATATTGTGATCCTAACTGTTCCGTCCTTTGCGACAGAAGAACTTCTTCGAAAAATCAAACCTTATATCAGAGAGGATTCCTGGATAGGCAGAATTCCGGGGACGGGCCAGTTCGAAATTATAGCTTCCGACATACTTGGGCGAGATGCGAAAATTTTCGGTTTACAGCGTGTTCCATATATTTGTCGAGTAAATGAATATGGGAAATCTGTTAATATAAGCGGGATTAAAAGTAATTTATTTCTTGGTGCTTTGAATGGTAAAGCAGAAGAGCTTTCCGGAACAGTTTCAGAATTATTCGGAATTCCAGTAATTGTTCTCGATAATTATATTTATATTAGTCTGACAACCTCCAATGCAATATTGCATCCTGCGAGATTGTATGGTCTTTTTAGCAAGTGGAATCCTGGAATAGTCTATGAAAGGCAGCCTTATTTTTATGAGGATTGGGATGACTTAAGCAGTCAAGTGTTAGAAGCTTGTGATAATGAGTTTGAGGAAGTAAAAAAGAACATCGGAATCGATTTTCACTCTCACCCTTCTTTGATGCGTCATTATGATTCAGAGACAGCTTCTCAGCTGACGTTGAAAATGTGTTCAATTGAAGCATTTAAAGGTATTAAAACGGCAATGAAGGTCATAAACGGCGGATATGTTCCGGATTTTTCAAACAGATATTTTACTGAGGATATACCGTTCGGTTTGTTATTTTTAAAAAAAATAGCAGAACTATTTTCGTGTAAGACTCCTCAAATCGACACAATACTCTATTGGGCCGGGTCAAACATGAATGAAGTATTTCTTTTGCCAGACGGACGTGTTGCCTGTAGGGATGATGGTGGTATACTGAGCGATCGGAATAATTTTATGAAGTTCTATGGGATAAATGGAAATTATTAAATTGCGATGTAATAGATGTAATAATTAATATGAAAAATGTCTTACTTGATTAATATTTTAGTGACTTCAAAATTCAGATAAGTTAGATCTCAAAACTATGGTAACTCGTTTGATAATAGATCGTGATTTGGTCTTGTCCCGAACCGAACATGACACGCCTCTGGTAAATTGCTCTTAATTGGATAAAAATGAAAAAAATAATATATTATATATATCATCGATGTTCAAACATAAAAATAATTAAAAAGCTTGGTGAGTTATATTCAGAAGGAGGTCCGCTTGGAGCTTTTGTTGCTTATATACGATTGAAGAAACAGCCTGAGTTTTTTGATAATAATGAAACACAAATATCAACTATTTTTATTTGTCAGAATAAGAATGCATGGGGTGTTGTGCATCCAATCTATATGAGTATGAAATCTGATGTGCGGTTTAACCCTTATGTTATTGCGATTCCGGATTTTATTGACGATGTCTCAAGTGAAGGAAACAAGACGTATCAGTTTTTAACTGAACAGGGTATCGATGCGATTGATGCTCGCGCAGGTTCTTCACTATTTGATTTGAAAATATTAAAACCTCATTATGTATTTTTACCGCGCCCATATGATAGGTAT
>JAEWVL010000294.1 GCA_023396665.1 Spirochaetota bacterium | reverse complement strand
TCCCCGCAAGCTATTGCAGAAAAGATAAGCGGCGATAGCTCCGGTGTCAAATTGTTTTCAATACCCCTTCCTGCTTCTCGTCAGTTTCAAGGGTGTAAAATAAGGTGCTACGGTCTCAGTTTTTCATCAGCTGTTTTGACAAAATCGGCGCTAAACATTTTTACCCTACAGTAAGACGGTGATGCGAATGATTTGACAAATAAGCGATCTTTCAAACACTATCGAGCGGTATCGCCTTTCGGGCGGGTATGCGGGCTTGTATTGGAGCAAAATTTCAGTTCCGGGCGGTGAACCGGTAACGGTATAAATAGGGATGCATTATGGAAAATACCAGTAAAAATTTTATTGAAGAGATAATTGATCAGGATCTTGCCTCGGGAAAACGCAGCGAAGTGGTGACCCGTTTCCCTCCGGAGCCGAACGGTTATCTGCACATCGGACACGCGAAATCGATATGCCTTAATTTCGGTCTTGCGAACAGATACAAAGGGCGTTGTCATCTGCGCTTCGATGACACCAATCCGAGCAAAGAGGAGAACGAGTATATCGAATCGATTCAGCGTGATGTCAAATGGCTCGGCTTTGACTGGAACGGGCATCTGTATTTCGCTTCGGATTATTTTGATAAACTATACGAATATGCGATCGTGCTGATCAGGAAGGGACTGGCCTATGTGTGTGATCTTTCACCCGATCAGATGCGCGAATACCGCGGAACGCTGACCTCTCCCGGAAAAAACAGTCCCTTTCGCGAGCGCAGTGTCGAAGAGAATCTCGACCTCTTTACGCGAATGAAAAACGGTGAATTCAAGGAGGGCGAGCGTGTATTGCGCGCCAAGATAGATATGGCCAGCGGCAATATCTGCATGCGTGACCCTGTCATTTACCGGATACAGTTTTCGCACCATCATCGAACAGGTGACAAGTGGTGTATTTACCCGATGTACGATTTTACTCATTGTCTTTCAGACGCAACAGAGGGAATAAGTCATTCGATCTGTACGCTCGAATTTAAAAACAACCGTGAGCTTTACGATTGGGTTATAGATAAGGCCGAAGCGCCCTGTAGGCCGCAGCAGATTGAGTTCGCGCGGCTAAATCTCAATTATACCGTGATGAGCAAGCGCCTGCTGCTTCAGCTTGTTCGCGAAAAGCATGTCGACGGCTGGGATGACCCGCGTATGCCGACAATTTCGGGAATAAGAAGGCGAGGATTCACCCCCGAGTCTGTTCGTGATTTTGCCAGCCGCATCGGGGTGGCAAAGGCTGATAATACCGTCGATATCGCTCTTCTGGAGCACTGTCTTCGTGAAGATCTAAACAAGCGGGCAAAGCGCATGATGGCGGTTCTGGATCCGGTGAAGGTTGTGATCGAGAATTTTGAAGAAGGTCGTGTGGAATACGTAGAAGCGCGCAACAACCCCGAAGATGAGAGCGCCGGTACAAGAAAGATCGCCTTTACCCGTGAATTGTATATTGATCGTGATGATTTCAGGGAAGATGCGCCGAAGAAATATTTTCGCCTTGCCCCCGGTGCCGAAGTTCGCTTGAAGTATGCCTGCTTTGTGACCTGTACCGGATTTGAAAAGGACGAGAAGGGCAACATATCCCTTATTCGCTGTACCTATGATCCCGAATCGATGGGCGGCAACGCGCCCGATGGCCGCAAGGTGAAGGGGACAATACACTGGGTATCTGCCGGGAATGCGTTTGAGGCGGAGGTTCGTCTCTATGATCGTCTCTTTACGAAAGCGAACCCGTATGATTACCCTGAAGGGGGAAGTTTTCTTGATAATATCAATGCCGATTCTCTCACTATTGTGCCCAAGGCGAAGTGTGAGTCCGCACTGTCGAATGCCACAAGCGGTGAAATTTTTCAGTTTGAGCGTTGCGGCTATTTTTGTGCCGATGAGAAGCTTTCGACTCCGGGAGTGCCGGTTTTTAATCGTACCGTCTCTCTGAAAGATTCATGGACAAAAATCGAACAGAAAAGCGAATAGCATAAGACGGGGCATCGTTGTTTCATTCCATTATATGACGGTGCTCCGTCCAATAAAACCCCGTTGTTAGCTCCCAGCCCTTGCTCTACCTCGATAGATTTTCTAGAAAGACTGCTTTCAAATGCTTGTCGATGTATTCGTATACTCTGCGTGTTGCGATGAAGTTTTCTGTAAATGTTCTTAACAAAAAGCAATCCCCTTTATTTCAGTTACTTTTTTGTATAAATATGACACTTATTTGGTTTTAGAGTTGTCTTCTGGAATAAAACTGATGATAATGTAATGAATATACAGTATTTTTTCCTATTGGTGCAGGTATGGATAAAATTGCTCATAGCGCTTCGATACGACGTAAACTGACCGTCCTCATAGTTCTTTTGCTCGTTGCGGTTTCAATTGGAATCGGAGCCTTTGCCTATTATCAGGCACATAATGCCGCCAGAAAACAGCTGGTCGAAAATGCACCGATAGTGGCACGCTTTGGCGCCAACCAGATTGCAAATAAACTGGAAATATATCTCGTCGCGGTTGAGGGAATTGCAAAACGGCAGGAGCTGCGTTCGATGGACTGGGAATTGCAGAAACCTGTGTTGAAGCAGGAGACTGCCCGGCTTCGCCTTCTTGACATGGGTATCGTATTTCCAAACGGAAATGTACTGTATGAAAGCGGGAACAGAGCGAACTTCGATGGTCGCGATTTTGTCAATAAAGCCTTTTCCGGAACGACGGTACACTCAGGCATAGAAATTCTTCAGCCTGCGGGGAGACCGGTGATGTATGTCGCTTCACCGCTTCGGGGTGATGATAACAGAACCGTTTCTGTGCTGGTCGCGCAGATTGATGCTGAATGGATATCACTCATTTCTGACAATATGATGTACGGCGCCAACGGTTATTCTCTGATAATTGACGAAAACGGCACGATTATCGGCCACCATGACCGTGAGTTGGTTAACGGTCAGCGAAATTTTCAGAGGGAAGCCGAGACAAACCCCGATTACCGTGCTTATGCCGCCATGTTCACTCGCATGATTGCCGGTGAGAGCGCTTACGAGGAATTCAGTTTTGAGGGTGTCGGACGCTTTTTCGGCTTTGCGCCCATAGGCAAAACCGGGTGGGCACTGGCAGTCGGATCGGACAAAAACAATGTCTTTAAACCGATCGAACGCATGCGTCAGTGGATAATCATCGTTTCATTGCTGTTCATATTTACCGGTATTGTGTTCGCCTATTTTGTTGCACGGTCAATAACCACTCCCGTGCTGAATGCAGTTGATGTAATAAAGACACTTTCTGACGGAAATCTTACCGGAAGAATCAGTGTTAAAAGCAGTGACGAAGTCGGAACAATGGCGAGGCATTTCAATGCGTTTCTGGAAAAAATGCATTCCTTAATAGGAGATATTGCCCGGAATGCATCGGATCTTTCAGTCGGTTCCGAGGAAATGTCGGTATCGGCGACGACTTTTTCTGAAAACGCACAGAATCAAGCCGCCTCGGCCGAGCAGATTAGTGCCACCATCGAGGAGGTTTCAGCCGGTATAGAGAACATTAACAGCGAGTCGCTTGATCAGTACAGAAGTCTTGGCGAATTTATCGGGCACATGGAAGCACTCTACGAGAATATGAAGCAGATGGGAAATAATCTCAAAGAAACGCTGTCGATATCCAACATCATAGCCTTTACCGCGAAATCCAGTGAGAAATCTCTGCACGCCATGACCGACAGTATGGTGAGCATCCTGAACAGTTCGAAAGAGATGACGGGAATTGTTGATATCATTAACGATATTTCCGAACAGATAAACCTGTTATCGCTCAACGCCGCAATTGAGGCTGCACGGGCGGGAGATGCGGGGCGGGGATTTGCTGTCGTAGCCGATGAGATATCAAAGCTCGCCGATCAGACTGCGACGAGCATTAAGGAGATCGATAAGTTTATACATCAGAATAACGAGCAGATTGACAAGGGACAGACGAGCGTCAATTCCGCAAGTGCCACCATAACCGAAGTCATTGAGAGTGTGAACAGAATTAGTGAAATGATGAATGATCTCGGGACCTTTATGCAGAAGCAGCTTGATGTTAACGAAAAGGTGAACGCGGAGGCTTTACGTATGCGTCAGCGTTCTGAAGAAATGAAGAATGCAACCGAGGAACAGAAAAACGCAATTTCCGAAATTGTCCGCTCTATCGCTTCGATCAACGAAAATACGCAGGCAAATGCATCCGGAGCGCAGGAGTTGGCGGGGACTGTCGAAAAACTGTCCAATATGGCCGAGGATCTGAAAAGGGATGTTGATTATTTCAAAGTCTAGATCGCTATCGCTGCGGTTCAAATATCAATGCGCTGTAGGGCGGTATGGTGAGCGGCAGTGAATAATCCATCGTATGGGCTGGTATGGGCTCACAATCGAATCCCCCCCTGTTGCCTTCGTCGTTGCCGCCGAATATCTTTGCGTTTGAATTGAATAATTCTTTCCATAAAGCTTTTACCGGTACTCCGATACGGTATCCCTCATAATGCTCCGGTCGAAAGTTTATAACCACAAGCAGCACCTTTTCGGGATCGCGAGCCCTTCTGAGAAATGCTAGTACCGATGTATCAGCCGCATCGCGTTGCAGCCACTGAAAGCCGGATTTGGCGAAATCATTATCGAAAAGGGCGGGTTTTGAACGATAAAGACCGTTTAGTTCTTTAAAAAACGTATGAAGGCGGATATGCGGCTCTTCGTTCAGCAGATCCCAATCTATCTGTGCGTCATGATTCCACTCCTTTTTCTGGGCAAGTTCTCCGCCCATGAAAAGGAGTTTCTTGCCCGGATGCGTGAACATGAATGTGTAAGAAGCCCGTAGTGCCGAAAACTGTTCCTTGTCATTTCCGGGCATCTTGTTTACAAGCGAACGTTTACAGTGAACAACTTCGTCATGTGAGAGCGGCAAAATGAATTTTTCGTTATATGCGTAGTCCATGGAGAATACGAGTTTATTGTGATGATCTTTTTTCTGATCAGGCGGGATCGTCATATACTCAAGAAAATCGTGCATCCATCCCATATTCCATTTGTAGGTGAATCCCAGAGCCATTGTTCCCGTTTTGGCCTCGCCAGTCACATTCGGCCATGCGGTGGATTCTTCGGCCGTGTAGATAAGGCCGGGGTGTCGCAGCATGATCTCGGAAGAAAGTGACTGGAGAAAGAAAACGGCTTCAAGATTCTCCTTGCCTCCGTAAATATTCGGAGTGTAGGAATTTCTGGCATAATCGAGGTATACCATTGAAGCAACTGCATCCACCCGTATGCCATCTGCATGAAACTCATCGATCCAGAACAACGCGCTGGATATAAGAAAATTGCGGACATTTTCTTTTGTATAATCGAAGATATAGGTGTTCCATTCGGGGTGATACCCCTTTGCGGCATCGGCGTATTCGTAGAGCGCTGTTCCGTCAAAGCGGGCAAGACCAAATGCGTCTGCGGGGAAATGTGCCGGTACCCAGTCGAAGATGACGCCGATGTTATTCTCATGACAGGCGTCGACAAGAAAACGAAGGTCATCGGGGGTTCCGAATCTCGAAGTTGATGAGAAAAACCCCGTTACCTGGTAACCCCAGCTTCCGTCGAAGGGATGCTCCATCAGGGGAAGAAATTCAATGTGAGTGAAACCGCATTCAAGGGCATAAGCAGGAAGAACATCCGCAAGTTCCCGGTAAGAAAGCCAGCTTCCGTCTTCATGTCTTCGCCAGCTTCCGGCATGTACTTCGTATATCGATACAGGTTTTATCTGGCTGTCTTCACGCTGGCGATGCAGAAGATATTCGTTGTCTTTCCATCTGTATGAGGATTCGAAAACAATAGATGCGTTAAACGGGCGATACTCGTTGAGCTGTGAATAGGGGTCGGCCTTTTCGAGAAGATATCCCTCTCTTGTTCTGATGTAGTATTTGTACATTGCACCCGGGGCAACTTCAGGTATGAATAACTCCCAGATGCCGCAACTGCGGCGACAGATCATGGGGTGTGCATGCTCGGTCCAGTCGTTGAACGTTCCCGCAACAGATACGGTTGAGGCGTTCGGCGCCCACACGGCAAAGTGAACACCTCGGCGATTACGGTTTATTGAGGGATGGGAACCCATCTTCTTGTAAAGTTCAAAAAGATTACCCTGATTGAACAGATATATGTCATAATCGGTGAATATGAAGTCAAAATCGGGTATTTTCATCGAAAGCTGCCATTCGCTATTCGCGTTACTCTTGCTTTGACACTCTGTCGCATTGTATGACAGAAATGACATAGCGCTTATATCGTAACAACAGGCAATCCCGGCGTCAATTACAATATGAAAATCCCGTTTTATTAGCTGTAGTTCTTAACGGTGATTTCCGATCTCCATTTGCCGCTGCCCGCTCATGCGTTCCGAACCGGAAAAAAGCGAAAAAAAAGAAAAGACTTACGTATATAGACGGTATTGTTTAAATGCACAGAACTTTTTTCATATCTTGTCGTTCGTTGAATACGGTTTTGTATTTTTGATAAAATTTTCTTTGTAATTTTTATTCATATGCTATGATCTGCCCTGAATTTGTAATGTGCTGGAATCAATAGTAAATAATCCCGGCAACTCGAAGCTCTAAGAATTGCAATGCTGAGAGAGGCAAACACCTGCTTGTGTTGCTTATTCGAAGTTGCCGTATGTTAAGCGCTCTGATATGCCGGAGGTGGGGAATGGATTTTACTTTTTATATGCCGACGAGGGTATTTGTCGGAAAGGATTGTGTTAAAAAGAACAGTGGTCTGTTTTCTTTATACGGCAAACGGGCACTCGTTGTAAGCGGAGCAAACTCGGCAAAACGAAACGGTTCTCTTGATGATCTCGATGAGGCCTTACATGCGGAAAAAGTGTCTTATCGTGTCTATGACGGTGTTGCTCCAAATCCCACGGTGGACTGCGTTTATGAAGGGGCTGAAATCGCACGGGAATCAGGTGCCGAATTCATAATTGCGATCGGCGGCGGTTCTCCGATGGATGCGGCGAAGGCGATCGCTCTTCTTGCCGCGCAGAAGATAGACAGAGAGGATATTTTTAAGGGTCCCTACGGCTCGCCAGTGCTTCCGCTTGTTTTTATTCCGACAACCGCCGGTACAGGCTCTGAAGTGACACCGTATTCAATTTTGACAAACGAAAACGAACAAACAAAAATGAGTATTTCTGGCGATTCGTTTTTTCCGCAAACAGCTTTTCTTGACGCGACCTATACTCTTGATCTGTCTGTCGACATTACAATTGCCACCGCGCTCGATGCGTTTTCGCATTCGGTTGAGGGAATGCTGACAAAGCGGGCGAATACTGTTTCAGATGCGCTTGCAAAGGAGAGTATCGCCCTGATTATTGACGCCCTGGGCGCGCTGTGCCAAATCAAAGAAAACGGGGGAAACGCATCATTCGAACTGCGTGAAAAACTGTTGTGTGCCTCGCTTCTCGCGGGAATGGTTATTGCGCAGACCGGTACGACCGTCGTACATTCTTTGGGATACTCCTTAACTTTTTTTAACAATATCGCTCATGGCAGAGCGAACGGACTGTTATTGGCAAGTTATCTGCGTCTGGTTGCGGAGAAACGGAGTGATTTGCGCGAAAAAATTCTGAGGGCTGCCGGTTTGTCAACAATCGGGGAATTGGAACGGCTGTTGAATGCGCTTCTGGGTGAACGGGAGACGATCAGTTCGGATGCGCTTTCGGTGTATACCAATAAGGCATTACTTAGCCGTAATCTGCAAAATAGTGCGGTTGCGCCATCCGGTGATGAGCTTCGGCTTGTCCTGGAGCGTTCACTGAATGTGATAATGTGACGGGGGATGTATGAGCGGACGATCAAAAACGGGAATTATCCGTATTATGCTTGCAATGTCGATTTTGCTTTATCTCGGAGGCGGTTTGTATTCTGCGGAGCAGGACAGCTATGAGGAACAGTATGACAGGCTTGTATCCGCAAAAAAGTATCTCAGTGCTTATAATTTACTTGAGAAGGCTGATCCGAAAAATAATGATGAAAAGATCATTTTGCTGAAAACAGATTTGTGTACTAATTATTTCGCGAAAAGCCTCGATCATAAACTGTTTGCACTCGTTGATCTCAAGGAGGGCGAAAGCCTCCAGAAAATTCGAAGCGAAGCCAATGCTACTTCAATAGTAAACTTTTCACCGGAAGAAGAACTGCTGCGCCGAATTGAGAAGAACGAAGCAAACAAGAATCTGCATCACAAGTTGGGGGTTTTTTATTATGAGAAACTTCTTTACTTCGCGTTTAGTATGGATGCGGCCGATCAACAGAAGTACAAGGATCTTTCCAGCAAGTACTTGCAGATTGCACACGATAGCAATGTCTCTGACTGGTATAGTTATTTCATACTAGGTTATCTGGCGCTCGAGAAACGGCAGATAAGCGAGGCCAATGTGCTTTTACTGCGCTCTATCGAAATGAAACCCTCCGAAGGGATAAACAATTACAATTATGCCTATAGTTGTATGCTTCTTGAGAAATATGATCTTGCACTGAAGCACGCCGAAATTGCCCGGCAAAACTACAGCGAAGTTGCGTTCAAGACTGATGCCTGTTATTTCGCTTTTCGAATGACCCTTGTGTTGAAGAAACGCGAGGAGAGTATGCGTTATGCGAAGATGTATTTTGTGATGGATCCCGAAAACCCGCAGATTATACGGAATATTGTGCAGGATTATCTGATTGCGCCGTATGCACAGGATGTTCTTGTTTTCATCGATGCCATGCAGAAAGAGTTTCCCAAAAATCAGCTTGTGCAGGCGAACACCCGTTTGTATCGCGGACTGTACTACATCGAAAAAAGCGAGACAGGAAAGGCCAGGGATGATGTTGCCAGGGCAAAAGAAATATATGTGAAAATGTATAAACCGGATCACGTCGTATTGCAGTTCATTGTTCAGGTAGAGGCACAACTTGATTCGATGGACAAAAAATAGTTTGTGATTATTGATGCCGGGATGCAAAAGCTCTTGTCGTCAGGT
The DNA here is from genome assembly GCA_023396665.1 of Spirochaetota bacterium. Classification (GTDB taxonomy): domain Bacteria; phylum Spirochaetota; class UBA4802; order UBA4802; family JAFGJZ01; genus JAEWVL01. The sequence goes on along the minus strand of JAEWVL010000294.1, from coordinate 7,441 downwards.
ATGATTATAACACGGGTGCTTTTCATCGGCATGTTGTGTGTGAATGTAATGAATAAGTAGATACGGAAAGGTGATCATCAGGTGGCTCATCAGATAGTGCAAGGGCGGATGACTGAACTGGAGGGAAAAGCTGATTGCTGCCGTTGGAGAATACTGGCGGTTGTTCTTCTTTCCCCCTTTATGGGAACACTTGATGCGAGTATTGTTAATGTAATACTTCCCGTAATGGCAAAACGATTCAATACCGATCTTGGCGGGATACAATGGGTGGTGACGAGTTACCTCATTGTTCTGTCGGCTCTTATTCTCATCTTTGGAAAAATGGCAGATCGTATCGGAAAGACGCGGGTATTTACCTGGGGATTTCTTGTATTTGGAACGGGATCGTTTTTGTGTGCGCTTTCCACCTCGTTATCGTTTCTCGTTGTATGCAGAATTTTGCAAGCCGCCGGTGCGGCAATGTTCATGTCGAGTAATCAGGGAATCATCGCCGATGCATTCCCGGCCAAAGAGCGCGGACGAGCTTTGGGACTGCTTGGCGGTGCAGTAGCGGTGGGTACTATGTCAGGGCCGCCGCTCGGCGGCTTTCTGGCCGCATATTTTGACTGGCAATCGGTTTTTCTGATAAATATTCCGATATCACTTTTTGCTTTTACGGCGGGCTTTGCTGTTTTTCGTGGACTGGGAAAAGAAGTGAAACGCGATGAGACAATTTCCCGCAAGGCTGATTTCTTTGGTGCAATATGCCTGCTGTTATCAGTGACACTGGTGTTCTGGTCATTACTGAATATTCATGAGCTGGAAATTGACAGGGTTTGGATTTATGGCGCCTTTATTTTCGGGGCCGCTTTCTTTATTCTTTTAATCATGATAGAGCGAAGTTCAGAGGAGCCACTTATCGCACTCGCTTTATTCCGTATCCCTTTTTTTTCACTTAGCCTGTTGTGTTCCTTTCTTTCTTATCTGGTTATGTTTTCGGTGACCATAATTCATCCGTTTTATCTGCAAAATGTACGGCATCTTTCGTCAGTGCATGCGGGTGTATTGATGCTTGCTTTTCCGCTGACGACATTTTTCGTAGCGCCTCTGAGCGGTTATATTTCAGACAGAAGCGGCGCAAGACCGGTTACCGCTACAGGTCTGATGGTCATGTTGTGCGGACTGTTATTACTTGCCGTGATAAACGAGCATTCATCGTACCCGTATATAATATTTGCCAGCATTGTGCTTGGTTGCGGACAGGGGATCTTTCAGTCACCTAATACTGCGATTTTAATGGCTCTGTCACCACCCGATAAATACGGAATTACCGGCAGTATCAATGCCTTTGCGCGCAATCTGGGCATGGTCAGCGGAATCACCTTCGGGGTATCGCTGCTGTATTTTCTGATGCAAAATGGCGGACATGCAAATAACGCTTCGGCGCCGATTTTTGTCGCGGCTATGCGTCAAGTGTATCTTGCGGCCGCACTATTGTGTGCAGGGGCGGTCTGTCTGACTATATTCCGATTGAAGAAATTTCAATCATGTGAGAGATAACGGTTGATTGAGCTGATAGTGTTTCCGGCTATTACTTCTTTTTATCAGAAAACAGGAGCGCATAAAGCGGGCAAAAGCCGCTTACTCCGCTAAAGAAGACGATAAGAGCTATTATTCCGAGTATAAATGCCGAAAAACCGCTTACGCGATCACCGAGATAAAGGATACCAATGAAGAAAGCTACAATAATACGGATTATGCGGTCAATTTTACTCATATTCGATTTCATGATTTTTCCCCTGTCTGCTCAATAATAATTATCCCCAAACCATTCTATATGATTCGGGTCAAATGGAAACCAAATTTTACAGTTACAGTCTTCAATTGTCATTTTTTGAAACAATAAAAAAAGTTTGCATAAATTTACAGAAAAATCATTCCTGATTCAATTGATTACATCTTTGGAGAGATTGTATCTATTTGAATATCTCCACTGTTTTGGGCAATTTGTCTGTATAGTGATAATGATTTACGGAGAAAGGATTGATATGGAAAAGCAAAACCGGTTTTGTTCGCTCGGCGCAAATGTGTTAAGGGGGATGGTTGTCGGTATCGCCAATATTATACCCGGTGTTTCCGGCGGCACAATGGCTCTCGTTCTCGGAATATATGAGCGGCTGATCGATGCAATACACAGCATCTCTTTGAAGACTGTGGTGATTACTCTCAAGGTGTTGTCATTTAAAAAAGCTGCAATTGATGATTTTGCTGAAGAGATGAAGCGTATTGACCTGGTTTTTTTACTGACTCTTTTCAGCGGGGCGGCGCTTGCAGTTTTTTTTCTGGCATCGGTGATGGAGTACCTCCTTGTTGATATGCATGATCCGACATACGGGTTTTTTTTCGGATTGGTTGCCGCTAGTGTAGTTGTTCCGTTCAAAGAAGTGAAGAAATGGTCTTTTGGTGTCGTTTTGGTCGCTTTTATCGCAGCGATGGCGGTAGCAGCTACTGAGTTTGCTGATACTGATCAGGGGCGAATCACGAAGGCTCAGCAGAAATATGAATTAAAGCTCGAAAAAGATGCAGTGCAGGATTCATCATTTGAACCGGTTACAGCTCTGGTTCTTTTTGGCTCAGGGGCTATAGCCATTTCGGCAATGATTCTTCCCGGAATTAGCGGGTCGTTTCTATTGATTCTTATGGGGCAGTATTTTGTTATTCTGAAAGCGGTGAATGATTTTAATATTCCGTATTTGATGGTTTTTTGTCTTGGTATCATTGCGGGGCTTGCTGGTTTTACCCGTTTTTTGCGTTTTTTGATGGAAAAATGGTTTAACCAGACGATGGGTTTTCTCGGAGGTCTTGTTGTCGGCTCGCTTGTAATAATATGGCCTTTTCGAAAATTCGAGCTTGTCGGTTCCGATCTGGTTGATGGATATCCGGAGAAAGTATTTCTCTCTATTGTTTTTCCGGAAATGAATGGAAATTTTCTGGTTAGCGTAATTGCCTGTGTGATCGGTATCGCGCTTGTTGTAATCATGATGCAGGTGGAGAAAAATCTGAATAAAAAGGCATGATTACGCGGCTTGTCAGTATATGTCGTTTAAATTTTTTGTTTCACGGTAAGAAATAATTATCATTTCTCATGGAGAGGTTGTTATAATCTTGGATAGACGAAGGATGTGGTTTCTTCTTTGTTGACTTCGTTGCAAATTTTAAGATTAATGACATGGAATTTTGAACATGAAAAAAGTTGCTATTGTTTTTTATGCTATTATCCTGCTGGGGATTCATGCTAATGCTGCAGAAAATACGGGAAATGGGCAGTTACTTTTGGCTGAAACAAATACCAGTGATACTGCGGATTATTCTTCTCCGAAAAGTGTACGTATGGCACCTTTTCCTGTTATTGCATATCAGGATGCAACCAGTTTGATGCTGGGCGCCATGTTGTTTGTGCTATTCGATGATACTCAAAATGAAGATGCGGAGACCGACAGACTCGCTTTTATCGGTATATACACTCTGAAGAAGCAAATACAGGCAAAGGCACAATATGAGAAATATTTGTTAAATTATAGAATTATGAATAAAGGGCAATTTGAGTACGTATATTTCCCCACTGAGTTTTATGGTCTTGGAACCAAAAATTCAGAAAAACGAAAGGAAGAATTTAATTCAAAGCACTATGGTGTAGAGGAATCCCTTCTGTTTCGTGTGACTGATCGTCGGCCGAAAATATGGATAGGCCCCGCTTACTTGTTTCGAAATGTCAAGTACAGCGATATTGAAGACGGGGGGATGCTCGACAGCGGTGTTGTTTCGGGCATTGACGGTACTATTGTTTCGGCTCCCGGCCTTGAATTCATCTATGATACCCGGGATAACGGAATGTGGTCTACACGCGGAAGTTATTTTGAGGCGACAATGGATTATAATTCAGAGATGCTCGGTGCGACTCAGGAGTGCGCTGGTGTAACTGTTGATTATCGTCATTTCTGGGATCTCGCGGATTTTTTAGACAGCCTCGACAAAAAATCCTACATATTCGGAATACGCGCTTTCGGTAAAGCGCAGGGAGGTGATGTTCCGCTTACGCTTATGAGCGAACTTGGTGGGGATGTTATTTTGCGCGGATATGGTACAGGATACCAGGAGAAGTGTAAATATGCGATTGAGACCGAATTCCGATATCCGATCTGGAAATCCTTTTCCGGAACAGTATTCGGCGGTTTTGGTGATGTCGCAGCTGATCCATTGGATTTTCATTATAGTGATGTGCATTTTGCCGGCGGTCTTGGTTTCCGTTATGCACTTATTGACGGAGATGATAAACTCAATTTGCGCCTAGACCTGGCCTACAACAGGGAGGGCAGTCCCTATGTTTGCTTTGATGTCATGGAGGCTTTTTGATCAAAACACGTTCATTTATTTTTATTAAGTGAGATATTTTTTTCAATTCTTCTTTTGAAAACGTATTATACAAAAGGAGAATTGTAATGAGAACTTCCGTCAACCTTCTCTTGCATGATGCTGATAAGCTTAGTGATGTTTGCGAAAGGATTGCTAAGGGGCATTCTTTTGTAATTAACCATTGTTTGCGGAAATATTTCGCACATCATCATGCATGTTTAAAACACTCCCGAATCTCACGGCTTGTCGAATATCAGCCAGATGGTGCCGGGTATGGTATCGTCGGCCTGGTTTTTGATGTCGATGTTTATAATCTTGCTATTAATTTTCGCGTTTTTTGCCGTTTTTCTGTTTCCTTAATGGTTACGAGAGCCTTAGCTGAATTTCTTGATGAGATTGTGGCCGAAATAGAAGATAAAAGACCTGTCAAACATAACTACGTGAGCTATAAACATTTTATGAGACATAATGAAGGAAATCATTGTCCCGAATGGCATGTTTTGTGGGAAGTAGAAGGAAAAATGACCCCAACATAGGAAAAAAGACCAACACAAACAGAAAACAGCCGAAACCCATCACGAACAAAAGATAAACACACTTTGTAGTACAAATACACCTTCCCTTATTGACGATTTGCAGATTCGCATTGATAATCGACTCTTGTGCGTTTTCTCTGTATGGAATAGAATAATTCCAGTAAAAGCTATGGAGGAATGTATGAAAAAAAAGACAACAGTATTGTTAATGTTATTATTTGTTTCCTGTTCGCGTGCACAATGGGAAAAGGTTTCTGAAAGTAATATCTCCTTTACCCATACGGTTGCCGGATTTGTAAATGAGCACCTCGGAATAACTGCTGGATATGCAGGAGAAATACATTATACGAATGACAGCGGAAAAGAATGGCCACGCGCTCAGAACAACACTATGTGCCGTTTTGCAATTGATGCACTTGATTCCGGAGAATTGATCCATGCCGGTAACGGCGGTACAGTCAGTTTCAGCGAAGATGGAACGGCGTGGACTAAATTGGAAACACCGGTATCAGGCAAGATTGTACTCGTGAATTTTTTTAATAGCGAGCGTGGTAGTATTTTAACTTCGAGTGGAGAAATAAAATATACTGTTGATGCGGGTAAAAGCTGGAAGAATATGGATAAACCGCAAAATGACGGATTCATTATTGCAATTGATCATTTTTCTTCTGATGAGGTGGCGGTTATTGATAACAAGGGGAATCTGCACCGAAGTGATGATTTGGGCTCCACCTGGAGCAGTGTTGCTCTTCCGGCAGAAGAATATAAACTGAACTGGCGGTTAAGTGCCAATGCTGTTGCACTGCGTTTCAAAGATGATCAAACATTTACTATCGCCGTTATTGCACCGGCTGAAAATAGCAAAAATAGTGCTGTTGTCGTTCTTCGTTCAGATGACGGGGGGATACATTTCAGTGGCGAAAAGATTCCCTGCAATCTGAATCCGACGGCCACTATCTTTCTTTCACCCGATTCGGGCTACTTAACGGTGAATGAGTAAAGTGGAACTGTTCAGGCATATCTGAGGCCTGTGAAAAACGCATTTCCGTTTGTGATATGAAAGTATTTTTTGATTGAAATAGATCACTCAATGAAGAGAGTTGCATGTTTACAACTATTTCTGTAAAAACTGCAGAATAAGGGATTTTCAGAAATAGTTGCATTATGTTGATTTCTGGCATGAAGTTGCTGCCACTTATCCTGATAATGTCAAAGAGATATGTCGATTCACGGAGTGATGATGAAAAAAATACTTTGTACTTTTTTCCTGCTGGTCATGTTGAGTACCGTAACATATGCGAACGAGAAGGAAATATCTTTCACTCCGTTTCCCGTGATAGCCTATTCCGGAACAACAAGTCTGATGCTTGGTGCAATACTATTTGTCAATTTTGATGATAGTAACAATAAAGAAGCTGAAACCGACCGCATACAGTTTCTTGGTATATATACTCTCAAACATCAGACGATATCCAATGTCGGTTTGGAAAAGTATTTAAATCATGATACTATACTTTACACTGCCAGAATAGGTTTTGTGCGCTTTCCCACTGATTTTTACGGTATTGGGTCCGATAATTCTCTTTCTGATAGAGAAACGTTCAGTTCCGATTCGATACCGGTAACGCAGTTTGTTTTGTTTCGGCTTTCTCCGAAAGGCGAAACAAAGTTATGGCTGGGGCCGAGTTATCAATTCAAGCATGTGCATTATTATGATGTTGAAGAGGGCGGTCTTCTTGACAGCGGTACAGTTGCCGGGATCGATGGAACACGTGTTTCGGCACCCGGTTTGCGACTCTTGTATGATTCCCGTGACAATACGATTTGGACTACAAGAGGCAATGCTTTGGATATTCAGACGAAGTATAATACGAGTTATGTCGGCGCAACTCAGGATTCGCTATCACTACGCGCTGATTACCGGCATTTCTGGGATATTGAACAGATTGTTTCTTCGTTCAGGAAACGCACTTATATTTTCGGTATTCACAGCTTCTGGGAAGGGCAGTGGGGTGATGTTCCGCTGACACTTATGAATGAGATGGGGCCAAGTGGTAATGAATCTATTTTGCGCGGTTATGACGAGCGCTTTATTGATACTTGTAAATATGCTTTCGAAAGTGAATTTCGTTTTCCAATCTGGAAAAGATTGGCGGGAACGCTCTTCGGTGGATTCGGAAATGTTTCTGACGATCCTTTTGCATTTGCATCACGCCATACTCACGATGCGGGTGGATTTGGCTTGCGATATGCCATCGTCGACAGGGAAGACAAGATGAACTTCCGTTTCGATATCGCTTATAACCGTAAGCGTCAAATTCGCCCCAGTCAGAAGATCTTAATCATTTCCGGAATAAGCATATCCGGCAGGAGACCCCGGATTTCTTCTTCATTTTTACACTCAGGCAATTTTTCAAAGATATAGCGCAGATAATAATACGGTTCAAGATTGTTAACTTTGGCGCTTTCGATAAGAGAATAGAAACACGCACTACTTCGGGCACCGCGCGGAG
>JAEWVL010000267.1 GCA_023396665.1 Spirochaetota bacterium | reverse complement strand
CTATAAATACGGCCAGAAGCCCGTATTGGTGCAGATATGCCGAGAATACCGTATAGATTCCCAAAAGGATCCAATCCAGTCTCCTGTTTGTTTCGATAGCGCATAACGCGTAGAGCGCCGCTGCGCTTACCGTGAACATGACGGGACTGTACATTCGCACTTCGTGACTCATGATCAGAACGATCGGGGTGAACAAAACGCTTGCGGCGTACACTCGTGCCGTCGTGTCTTTGAAAAGCCTGCGTACGGGACCGGCGCCGAGGGCCACCATCCCAGTTGCGGCCAGTACCGAGGGAATGCGCAGCGCCCATTCCGAATTGCCCAGAAGCAACCTGAATAGTTTCAGTATCAGATAGTACAGCGGAGGATGCACGTCGGCCGCGGTGCTTTTGATGATCTCACGAAAGCCGTAGTCGGTCATGATGGCAGAGAAGGCTTCGTCGCACCACAGGCTCTCGTGAGTAATGCCGCTTGCGAAGTATATGAAAGACAGCGTGATGATGCATCCCCACTCGTATACGGGTTTTATGTGCGGCAGGCGCAGATGTTTCATGATACCCCCTGGCTCTCTTGCGGAAAACGGGATTCCTGTTTTCTTATCGCAGTTCCACTGCAAACGGATACTGTGAAGTGCCTGCAGTACCGCTGCGCTGTTCGCGTGCGAAGTTATTTGTCCGGATAATAGCACGAATCAGCCGTTTGTAAATAGAACCATGGTTCCATATCAGGCGCTTTTATGCATTTTTTTTAGCGATATTTTCTGTCGATAAGGGTTATGTGACGGATTGGAAAGCCGGCAGAATGGTAATGATGAGAAGATATGAAGAGACAATGATCGAATTTGCAGGGGTACACATCTGAAGCTTGCAGCAGGAGTAAAAGTGTCAAACGAGAAAACCCTCTCTGGTGAGAAGCAATTCCTCGATGCGGTAGAAATGCCAGTGGTCGTGCATCAGCAGATGTCTGACCATTATGCGTGGTGTATATAAGAAATACTCGGGATGCTGTGCCCGGGAATCCCACAGGTCTTCGGGAAAATCGCGTATGTATTGCAGTGACAGATTCCGCAGCCGATGAAATTCGTCCAGGCTCTGCCCTATATCCATGCTGATGTAAAAATCGGGCGCAAAATCATCTCCCGAAAGCGGCTGTATGACCGGTGAGGGTTCGGTCAGAAAAAGAGCGATGCGTTTGTGAAAAGCGAACTTCTCGCCGACACATACATGACAGGCGTGTTCGTGCGCCGACCAACGGCCGGGAATTCGTCTTGTTCGCAACTGTTCTGCTGAATAACCACCGATCAGGTGTTCCAGAAAAACGGGTGATGCTTCAAGAAGGGTGATTGCATGTGCTATGTCATTCATAATCTGTACAATTCCCGCCAAATTTCATCCGGTAAATGCTAAAACTTTTCTCGCATCCGAATGACGCACTGAGTATTTGCATTGAAGCTGTCATTTCTGCAGTGAGCCTATAATTAATGAAACTGTTATTTTTTCGGGTTCAAAGAAAAAAATTCCAACCATTATGAAAGACATGCGACTATGATACTGTGCAGATGCGTGAGCGCGTTCGTTGTACCTGGAGACTGTGGAATATGTATTCTGATTGTTCGACATAAAATTTCCACAGTAGTGAAATACAATATTCAAGAGGTGAATGTATGGAAGATCTTATCAGACTGCTTGAAAGCAGACGGGTTAACTGTTCGAGGGGTATGCAAAAAGCATTACGGGATATCAATACCGAAATCCTGGCGAGGGTCTTGATATCACTGAATGAGAAATACCATCATATTTTTTTCAGAAACATGTCAGATAAGGCAGCCCGGATACTCAGGGATGAAATGCTCATTCAGCGGAAATTTCTCGAAAGTTCGTATAATAACGCATATTCATTTATCAATGAGGATGCGGGGCTTGTCTGTTCTGTACTGCAATCATGGACAAATGAGGATTTTGAAGAAGAATACAGATATCCGGAATATGAAGGAGAGTTGAATTTTGATTCTGCAGCGCATACCGTGGAAACATTTCGTCAGTTGAGCCATTATGCTCGGGAACACGGTCTTATGGGGCTGAATTCACTGATGGAAAATAGCAATAATAAATTGTTCGTAAAATCACTTGAATTGCTGCTTCTCGCAATGGATCCTTTCATCCTCGATGAAATTCTTGAGAATTATAAAAATCAGTATCTTGAAGAAACAAGAGCGATTTTTACGATGATAATCAAAGGTGTCAAAGGCATATACGAAGGCGAGCATCCTGAAATTATTGCGGAGAAACTTAAGTCAATAAATGAAAACTGAACTGGTGTACTATCGGGACAGAATATGCAGTAAATCTGATTCTATCAGAAAATATTACTCGACCAGGGTTTCTTCCGCTGATGATATTGATGATCTTGTTCAGGAGGTGATCTGTATTGTTATTGAGAAAATGCATGCCCTGAAGTCTCCGGAATCGTTTGACAGTTGGGTCTATGGAATCATGAAAAATGTGTTGAAGCGTTATTATGCGCAAAAACGCAAGTTTCAGACTGAAGAATTGCATGACAGTCCGGTAGAAGATACCTATACCGATCAAATATGCCGGGATCTGCTTGTTGCCGATTTGCCGGAACGTTTGCGACTGGTGCATGAACTGTTCTATGTGAAGCGATACAAAAGCCGGGAAATATCACGTATATTGAAGTTGAGTGAAGGAACAATCAAGTTCCAGTTGCATGACTTGCGAAAAAGGCTGAAAAAGATACCGGACATGATCAGGCTTGGACGCTGATTCCATGAAGTGATTAATGCCGAGTATCATTGGGTATGGTAATGATCTGATTCACATAAACTCGGTTTTCTCGTTCCAAATAAGCCGTGCTTAATGACGTTACATCCATGTACCGCTTGGCAGTTTGCGGTTAAGCAGCAAATTGCTGATATGATATATCGTGTATGTCAAACAAACATCCGGTTAGAAATGCTGTCATGATCCCGCGTTAACATGCTCATGATCGATACCCGCTATCATTTTCAATCGGCTGAAGTGAAGCGTCTTTGAATCGGGATGAATCCAGCTTTTGCAGAATAACTGAAAAATGCCGCGAAGCGACATTCGTTTCAAAACCGATGTCGTTTCGTGTG
>JAEWVL010000256.1 GCA_023396665.1 Spirochaetota bacterium | reverse complement strand
ACCCCGCACAGGTCGTTCCACATCCACACCTTGCCGTTGAGATCGGCCACGTTTCTCTCGACGAATGAATACACCTTGTTGACAAACTTATCAAGAAGTGTGCCGCTGAGATGACTCTTGATCGTTTTTTGATCGTCAAGCTCGAAGAACATGAAGCTGAACATGTAGCTGCTTCCCTCTTTTACCGAGCTCCAGTCTTTACCCGAGAGCGGTGCACAATAACGCGAGGCCTCTTTTTTGGAGGCAGCGGCCTGTTCATTTTCATCACACGAGATAAATCGTTCAGCGTACTTCGCCACCCGTTTAAGCCGGGAAGCGTCTATTCCGTCTTTTGCTATAGCCTTGCCGATGTAGTCAGCGGCACCTGAATGAAACAGCCATGCCGGGTCGCCGATTATGCCCTTGGGATCGACAACACCGAAGGCTCTGTTAAGTGACGCCAGAAGATTGAGCTGCTTTTTCAGCGAGGTAGCATCGACTGCCGAAAAATCGGAATAGACAATCGAATCTCTTTCGAATGCGAAACCCTTCTTCAACTCTGAAGAAGGGAGAACCTGAAAGTTTATCCCCTTTGCCTTTTCCAGTTTGGCGAAAATTTTGGCCACCGCGGCCGAATCGGAAAAGAAAAATACATCCATCACTATCTCCTGTGCACCCGACAATTTTCGCGGGGTCTTAGTCTTCGACCGGCTGCGGCTCTTCCCATTTAAGACTGTAATTATAAAAAGTCTGATTTGCCGAAGCCACTATCGGATCAAAATGACTCAGCAACTCTCTGCAAAATACATTTATCGTCGTGTCACTTACCGTCAGCGTGTTGGGTGGCGTATAGTTGGCTTCTATGTTCATGACCTTTTTGACCGGATCAGCCTGTTTCAGATCCTCTTCACTCGAAGTGTATTCCATGATACCGTTATGCACGGCGGTACGAACCTGCAAGGGCTGGTTCAGAGGACAGCGCATTTTATTGTAGAGAAACAGATTGTTCACTATCTCCATTCCCGCATAGGTTGCGAACAGCTTCTTGTTCGAAAAGAAAAAACTCACGAGACCGCCGTCTCCCTCCCAGCTCCAGATTCTTCCGTTTCGTCTGTCGATGGCATCCTGCACGATGCCTCTGAAATCGTTATAGGTCTGCTGAATCACATCGTCGGGGTACTCGCGCACCAGCTTGGAATTGCCGACGATATCGACACGTAAAAGCGCGAACATGTACTCCTCGCCTTCATACAGAGTACCCCAGTTTTTTGTGCGCCGTTTCGCCGGATCTTCCACAAAAATCTTGTTTTCGAGATCGTACACGATGCCCTGTTCGCGCATGTGCTTGAGAATAACGCCGAGATCCTTGATCACATAACGACGACCCATGTGACCGTTCGTATGCAGATCAACAAGCACCTGCATCATCTTAATAAAGAGCCCGGACTGACTGATGTCCGCAACAAGCTGTCTGGCTGCAACCTGCTTGGGCACTGAAAGGTTATCCGAAAAACCCGATCGCTCGTTGAAATTGTAGTTTCTGAAAAGGTGGCTCGTTATTAGGCCCAAACCTTTCATATCAAAAGATTCTATGAGTATTCTCGTCACAACCGATCTGAGTGGACCTGTAACTTTCATTGGGTTCTCCGCTCATGTAAAATAAAGACCTTTCCGGCGCAGCCTGCGCGCAAATGAAAACCGTCTGTTCATGGAAGGGTATTTTTCCGAGATTTACAGTACACAAAACGGACACCCCTTCAATACATCCCCATTATGAAATAATTAAAAGTGAACGTAAAGAAGTTTTTATCACCTTCAGAAAATCGCTTACATGATGGCATTCGGCATCAATTTTGAGCGTCACATTTGAAGATTATATTCCGCATGGGTGGGCTTTTTTGCTCAATGTGAGCCATACATTATTCATATTTCATGCGGGGGGATAGCACTACGCAAATATCATGCGTTATTGCATGATGAAATCCGGTGGCAAGAGCTTCGCGAATAATAGACCCTTATAAAAACCTCCTGTAATTCGTAGAGAAAACTTTTGCCAGCTTGTGAGCCATTTCTTTACTGATTGCACGGCGACCCTGTTCAATATCTGAAACATTTTGACGGGATAAACCACCGAGCTTTTCACCGAGCTGCGATAAAGTATACTCTCTGTTCATACGATAGAACCGGACATTTTCTGCGGGCGTTAGTTCTGTCTTGATATTCTTATACCAATCCGTCTCTGTGACGTCGATCAATTCATCATCATCTTCGATTATTTCGACATTTCCATTTTCTCGAAGAAAAGAAAGAACCATATCCGGAATCGTTTCGCCCTGAACGGTAAACGGTTTAGTACGGGGCATTTTCACGACTGCCTGCATAATACACCTCAATTTCTATCGTGCCCTTCTCCCACTTCCAACAAGCAACCCACTTCCGGGAAAGGTGGCAATGATATTCATTTTTCGAAAGTTTACTGAAATTCTGCCATTCTTTCAGAACAGCACCCTTTTCCTGAAGATCGTATAACAGATCGGCAAAAAGTTTTTGCTGAACCTTCGGCATTGATTCGACCGTTTTCAAGACGCCTCTTCTCAGCCTGACTTTATTCATATGATAATGTACTCTTTAACAAGGTACATGTCAACGCAATTATTTCACACAATAAAAAAGCCGAAAACCTGTTACTGGTTTTCGGCTTTTTTTATTGTCCCCGGAGGGATTCGAACCCACGACCCAATGATTAAGAGTCATTCGCTCTACCAACTGAGCTACGGAGACCTGAACATCAGGATCACAACGAATAATGCAAATGTCATTACATGATTACCGATGCTAGATATGTTTGTAAATTTGTCTAATAAAAAACTGTGAAAAACCGCTTCTATAATTAGCAAAACAGCCAATCAAAACAGACAAAACCGTCACAAATAACCAACGAAAACTCAAGAAATGTACATTTTTTTATAAATCAGAGCGACGAGAGCACGAAAATAATTTGCTATTTATTCTATTCTCGCTATTTTGATGCAATATGCCGCTTACAGTTATTTACCGCTTGCAGCTGTGCTTTTCATTAACGCAGAGTACACTAGCAAGTACTGTATGATATCTGTTGCGGCAAATTTTGAGAGTGGAGGAACTCCAATGAAGAAAATAATAGCGCTGCTATTACTATTGGTATCAGTATTTATGTTCGTCGCCTGCGAAGATGACGAAGAATCAGAAGAAGGCAATGCCCTCATAAGAATTTATCAGGAGCATCCAAACTATGAAACTGATCCTATAACAAAAGTTCGTATCGGCGACACCGAGTGGACTGATGTTGAATACACAGTATCTACGAGCTTTAAAAACGTTGAAGCCGAAGAGAAATATTTCGTCGAAGTATATAACAAAGACGAAGATAAATGGGTTAAATGGTACCCCGACACTATTCCTGAAAGCGATACGGCTGCACAAGAACCTTTTATGGTAGGTCCCTTCAAGGAAGGTCTCAAATACCAGGTTCGTTTGCTTGATGGTTTTAATGTCGTAGCTGATGAAGTATTGAACTAAAAAGGTCTGACCACAGAGCAATAAAAGGCGCCGAAAGGCGCCTTTTTTGTCCCCTGCCAATTCGTGTTAAACTCGACTTCTTGGTCACAGCCTGATCCGTATCAGAATAATCCCCAAATAAATCTGAAACCGATAACAGATGACTGAAGCACATGAAAAAAGCGAGTCTTTCCTGTATGCGGAATAGTCACTTCATAACTCCAACGCCAATAGCTTGGTGGCATAGTACTCTCAATTAACCGGCAATCGGCAATATAGTTACAATCATAGCATTTCACGATTGAATAAAAGAAAATAGAACTGTGCAGATATATCTTTTTTTATCTGTTTATCAACAATTGAAAGATATTTCGTGGCACAGTTCCGTTTCTTCCAATCGTGAAATGCTTTAACTTTTTTGAAAATTATTTTGCAAAAGGCTCTTGCGTTACGTCTTATAGTATTCGCGATCTTATATATGTCCCGGAAGCGGCTCAGAAACGGGCTGCTTTTAAGCATATCCGCATAAACGAAGGTAAGAACATGCAGATGAAAGAAATACGTCGACTGCTCGGAGATATTGTTTTCGCTCGGGCAATCGCCTACCACGAACAGGGTATGGTACGTAAAATTGGTATAACACCCTCTGGTGCCTCAAGCGCGATTGTACGCGGCTCTCAGGGCTTTCACTACAC
>JAEWVL010000177.1 GCA_023396665.1 Spirochaetota bacterium | reverse complement strand
GGATATCGGAGAGAGTCTCGGAACAAATGCAATAGTGCAGTCCTTGGTGCGGACAGCTTCGGGCAAATTTCTGCTTGAAGATGCTCTGCCGCTTACGGAAATTTCCGGAGAACAAGGCGCATCATGTGTTCGGACAATCGAAGAGGCGCTTTGTGAACTAAGTACCATAGAGGTGAGCGAGTCGGCGGAGAAAAAAATATCCAATGGCGCGCAATTTGCACAGCAAGAGGTTCAGAATTTGACGATGCGAAACAGCGAGGTGTGCATGTTGATGCACAAGGGTGTTGTTTGTGCGCTTGCCTCGATTGACTTTGAGCGTTGGAAGATTCGATATCTGTCTGTGTTTTGTTAGTATGCCGGTTATCACGGGTCTTGTCATAGGTTAAAAGAGTCATATCGCAAAATCCTGTAGCAGTACAGTAAAAAAATGAACTATTGAAAAGGAGTCTATACATGAAGACGAAAACTGAATTAATTGAAACGTACAAACGTCATGAAGGTGACACAGGTTCTCCCGAGGTACAAATAGCGCTTCTTACCGAGCGTATTACTCATCTTACCGAGCACTTTAAAGTGCATAAGAAAGATTTTCATTCAAGAAGAGGTCTTTTGAAAATGGTTGGATCACGTCGCCGCTTGCTCGATTATCTGAAAAAGAAGGATCTTGGCAAATACAGAGAGCTTATTGAAAAATTAGGTATCAGAAAATAGTAACTTTGGTTTATGCGAGTACCGGCAAAGTTTCTTATGCCGGTACTTTTTTATATTGCTACTACACATTGCTATCGGTGTTTTCGCAGGAAGCTTGTGCTGTGGTATCCGTCCCGGTGTTTGCCGGGAAAATAATTTGCAATTGAATCGTTAACTATTTTGTTGCAAGTTCCCGCAGCATTCACAGGAGCGTTGTATTTACCGGTATTGAATAAGAACGCACTATTTTTGATTTACCGTTCTATGAAATACAGAGCCGTGCAATACTAAAGGGAGGTTCCGAAAACTACCTTCAGAAAAGATTTATCTCGTTTTTCATTGAATTTTTGAGAACCGCGAGTTAAAAGAATTGGTTTTTGAGACTGTCCTGAATAATTATAGATTATGCCCGCTTTCATCGCGGGCAAAATGTACCCAATCCGTACAAAAGGAGTATAAAATGGGTTATGAAATTGAGAAACTGATCGAGGGAAAAACGATTAAGTTTCAGACCGGTGACCTGGCAAAACAGGCCAATGGTGCCGTTACCGTACAATGCGGTAATTCGATTGTACTTGCGACAGCAGTTAGCGCAAAGAACATGAATGAGGGGCAGGATTTTTTCCCGCTTTCTATCGAGTACAAGGAAAAATATTATGCTGCCGGAATGATTCCGGGGGGATATATCAAACGTGAAGGCCGTCCCAGTGACCATGAGATTCTCGTTTGTCGTATTACGGATCGACCGCTTCGTCCGCTGTTTCCAAAAGATTTTCTCAATGAAGTTCAAATTATCATCTATGTTCTTTCTGCCGATGAAAATGAGAAGGCCGACGTTCTTGCGATAAACGCGGCTTCAGCAGCTCTTTCCGTTTCAGGTATCCCTTTTAAAGGTCCTGTCGGCGGAGTGCGAGTGGGTCGAATTGACGGTAAAATGATTCTCAATCCCACCGTTGAAGAGATGAAACTGAGTGATATCGACCTTGTTGTTGCCGGAACAGAACGTGCCGTTACCATGATCGAGGGTTCTTCTCACAATATCAGTGAAGAGGATATGCTCAACGCCGTCGTTTTCGCACACGAAAAGATAAAGGAACTCTGCAAGGTTCAACAGGAAATGAAGGATGCGGTTGGAAAACCGCAGATGAAGTACAAGCCTCGCGAATGCAACGCCGACATAGAACGTGTTGTTCGCGAAAAGTACACTTCTGAAGTAGCGGCTCTGAATGATATAAAAGAGAAGAAAGCCAGAGAAGATGCCTACGATGCGATTGTCGAGAAGGCTAAAAATGAACTCTCTGCACAGTTTCCCGACGGGTCGGGCGAAATAAAAGAGATGATTCACACTCTTGACAAGGAATCTGTTCGTGAAAGCATTCTTAACGGCGAACGTTCGGACGGCCGAAAACTTGATGAAATAAGACCGATATCGGTAAAGCAGGGTCTTCTCCCCGGTGCGCACGGTTCGGCACTGTTTACCCGTGGACAGACACAGGCGCTCGGTATTGTAACACTGGGCAGCGAGAAGGATTCGCAGCGCAGTGAAACCATCAATGGCGATGTGAGTCACTCGTTTTACCTTCATTACAATTTTCCGCCGTTTTCCGTTGGGGAATGCGGTCGTGTCGGTGGTACCGGACGACGTGAAATCGGACATGGAATGCTGGCTGAACGGGCACTTACCTGGACAGTCCCCTCATTCAAGGAGTTTCCCTATTCGCTGCGGCTCGTTTCAGAGATACTTGAGTCGAATGGATCATCTTCGATGGCTTCTGTATGTGTCGGATCTCTTGCACTGTATAATGCGGGCGTCAAGATAAAGGCTCCCGTTGCTGGTATTGCGATGGGACTGGTTCTTGACGGAGATCGCTATGCGATTCTTTCAGACATACAGGGCTTGGAAGATCATCTGGGAGACATGGATTTTAAAGTAGCCGGAACAAGTGAGGGTATTACCGCGTTTCAGCTTGATATCAAAATAGAGGGAATAACTCCGGAGATCATGAAGGCAGCTCTGGAACAGGCCCGTCAGGGACGTCTTTTCATTCTTGGAAAAATGAATGAGGTTGTTCCTGAACCGGCTGCGGAAATATCGCAGAAAGCTCCCCGTATGACAATGGTGAACATACGTCCTGATAAAGTCGGCGAGCTCATCGGTCCTGGCGGTAAAAACATCAAAGGTATTATCGAACAGACCGGAGCGGAGATCAATGTCAATGACGAAGGCGAAGTAATGATATACGCCGGAAACTATGAACTTGTCGAGCGTACCAAGGAGCTGGTTTTACGCAGTGTTGCCGAAGTTGAGCGTAACACCGTTTATGACGGTACTGTTAAAAGAGTTACCGATTTCGGTGCCTTTGTTGAAGTTTTGCCCGGAAAAGAAGGGCTGGTGCACATATCGAAAATCGCAAAAGAACGGATACGCAAGGTCAGCGATGTTCTTTCTGTCGGAGATAAAGTCGTCGTACGCGTTATCGGTGTAGACAAGAACGGTCGGATAGATCTTGCCATGAAAGATCTTCTTGAGGCGCCAAAGTACGGTGATGGCGGAGGCGAGCAGGGCTAATGGTGAAATACCGCCTTTCAAACGGTATTACTGTCATTCTCGAGCAGATTCCCCAGACGGTCTCCGTTTCAGCGGGAGTATGGGTAAAGGCGGGCTCCAGGCATGAGTCCGTCGCCCAGTACGGGTATGCACACTGTATCGAACATATGCTATTCAAGGGAACTCCTTCGATGAGCGCCAAGCAGATGGCTCAGGCGATAGATCGTGTGGGCGGATCGCACAATGCCGCGACCAACAAGGAATATACCTGTTATTATGTGAACCTCGTCGCCGACCATAGCGAGCTGGGACTGTCCATACTTTCCGATATGTACTACAATTCTCTTTTCGAGGCTTCAGAGCTGGAAAAAGAAAAGCAGGTTATTATCGAGGAAATCAACATGTATGAGGATACGGCCGATGAACACATACATGATATTTTTACCGAATCGATGCTCGAGGGACATTCGCTCGCGCACCAGATTCTAGGAACAAAAGAGAGCATCTCGTCAGTTTCGCGTGAGTCGTTGATGCAATTTTATGAAACCTTCTACTGTAATGATCTGACCCTGCTCGTTATTACGGGTAGCTTCGAAATCGATAAAATGAAAGAATATGTGCTGCGTTATTTTTCGCATGAGGGAAGATCGCAAATCCTCCCCCCAATGAAAAAAAACATGGCGCAGCGTATTTATCGCAAACATGTTGAGCGTGATCTTGAACAGGTGCATCTGTGTCTCGGTTTTGACGGATACGAAAAGGGAAACCGGAACCGCTGGGCGCTATACCTGCTCAGCACCATACTCGGCGGCAGCATGTCTTCGCGCTTGTTTCAGACCATACGGGAAGATCAGGCGCTTTGTTACTCGGTGTACAGTTTTCACAGCTCATATTCTGATTGCGGTGTTTTCGGCGTATATTGCGGTACCTCCCGTGACCGTTACGAGAGAGCACTCGATCTCATACAGATGGAGATCTCCAAGCTCGTACATCAGGGAATCGACGATCAGGAACTCGAAGATGCGAAGACGTTCATGAAGGGCTCGCTTGCCTTGTCAATGGAAAGCAACGAAGTTCGAATGGCTCAACTGGCCCGTGATCAGCTTGCGTACGGTGAATGTTATAATTTCGATAAAGTAGTTGAAAATTTATTTTCTGTCACAAAGGATGAGTTTATGGCGACCGCTTTTGATCTTTTTGACAAAAAACGGGCTACGCTGGTAACGATCGGTCCGCTTGGGGCCGCAAATGACGATCCGCTTGTGATCGGATAAGAAGACAACAGAGGTTAATATGGCGGGCAGAAGCGATATTTTGAACAGTACTATCGGTGAAGGGTCGGTATTCGAAGGAAAATTCTATATCAATGGATCGCTCAAAATTGACGGTAAATTCGAAGGCGAAATCAAGACCGACGAAGAGCTGGTTGTCGGTGAAACCGGAAAAGTGAAGACCAATATCGAGGCGAAATCGGTTGTTATTGCCGGCATAGTTATCGGTAATATCAAGGCTTTCAACGAGGTACGCCTGATGGAAACCGCCAAAGTTCTGGGTGATATCGAGGCTCCGAACGTTTCCGTGCAAAAAGGGGTTGTTGTGACAGGCAGTATCAATATCACCGGTCAGTATAAAAAGGATATCAAAAAGGTGATAGAAGATGCTTATTCGGTGAATCCCTCGGATCTGAGGAAAAAAGTCTAATCAATTTCGCTTGACAGAACCGAAATATGTACTGTAAGTATTACGATAAAGTATA
This sequence comes from Spirochaetota bacterium, assembly GCA_023396665.1. GTDB lineage: Bacteria > Spirochaetota > UBA4802 > UBA4802 > JAFGJZ01 > JAEWVL01. The sequence continues at coordinate 1,497 of JAEWVL010000177.1, read as the reverse complement.
ATACAAATTGTTTTTTTTGTTATGGTTAGCGCTATAAATCAGCATACGCATATAATGGCGAATGTTTAGTACTGATTTATCGGTGTTTGTAACCACAAGGGAACAGAAAGATATAATTTTCGGAGCTTCCCTTACTATAGTCCCTTTGCGAGGCGGTCTCGGGGGAAACAGGCGGTGAGCTGGTCTTGAACGATGACAGGACTCACCCTGACAGGCTCTTTCATAGCAGCAGTGTTTTAGAATAAAGCGGGATTTTCCTGTCGCATTCCTCTTTATCCGCATTAGCAGGGAGATATGAATAAACTGAATCTAAAACGTATCTGCATAACCCGTGTTCATGACGAGATCATGATTCTGTACCGTGGAAAGAGTAACGTACATGTGAAGCGTTTCAAGCTTCGTTTTGCGGATATCATGAAAAAAGTCGGCTATGCTGCCGCTTTTATATGCCTTACTGTCGCTTTGGTAATTGCGATTCCTTTCGGAAAAAACAAGGTCGAGTCTTCGGTTCCTGATGAGGATGATGAGCTTAAAAATGAAATACTGCTTTCCGACAATACCGATTATACCGCTCCTGATGAAAAATCACCCATTCTCATAGAAATTTACGAAGTGAAAGACGGCGATACTCTGTCGGCGATCGCCTCAAAATTCGGTGTATCGATGGATACAATTCTCGGATCCAGTTCGCTGTCTTCGTACGATGTTCTCCGTGTGGGCCAAAAACTTAAAGTACCGAACAAGGACGGAATAGTTCATACAATAAAGGATGGACATCGTCTTGCGGATATCGCCGCGCTTTACAAAATACCGGTCGACAAGATCGTAGGCGCCAATCAGCTTCTCAATCCCGATTTTCTGCCTATCGGTGCGGATATATTTATTCCCGATGCTAAACCGCAAAACATCGTCAAGGGTTTTATCTGGCCGACTCCATCGCGGCGAATCACCTCCGGTTTCGGTTGGCGTCGTCATCCTTTTACGGGTATTCGACATCTGCATTCGGGCATCGATATCGGCGTAGCATATCAATGGGTTCGCGCTTCCATGTATGGCAAGGTGACATTTGCCGGCAGAATGGGGGGATACGGGAACGCTGTCATAATCGCTCATCCTGACGGGAAGAAAACGCTTTACGGGCATCTGTCTTCGATAAGTGTGAAACGGGGGCAGTATGTCAAACAGGGTCAGACAATTGCGAAAAGCGGAAATACCGGTGTATCCACTGGCCCGCACCTCCATTTCGAAATAATTCAGAACGGTAGAGCCGTGAATCCGCGAAAATTTCTTAAATAAGGGAACCTCGAAAAACTAACTTTGGATGTTCCCTTGTGGTCACAAATCGTGGCTTAAACAGTATTTTCCATTTGTTTCAAAATGCTTATGCCGTTTTTTAGACAATATGGTGTGACCTCCTACTTGCAATAAACGTGGATTAGCCCGATAAAGGGTTACCAAAATACAAGGGAAGGAGGTCACGGTGAGCAACATATATTA
>JAEWVL010000122.1 GCA_023396665.1 Spirochaetota bacterium | reverse complement strand
TGTCAGTTCCGCCGCGCCGGTCTTAAAAATCGGTATGGCACGATAGACCTCAACCGTATAGGTCGTTGTTGTTGTCTCGTCCTGGGCGGTCACCACAATTACCGCGCTATTTTTGCCGACTGCAAGGTTTGCTATCGTAAAGGCGCTGCCCGATGGTACTGAGGTGCCGTTGATCGTTATGGTCGCGCCGCTGTTGGCGGCTGTGGCGGTAACAGTTACCGACTGGGTGTCGTTGTAGGCCTGGCTTGCTTCGCTTGAAAAAGGCACGGCTGCGTTAAGGTAGCTCGTTGTACCCACGCTGAAGGCTGGCTGCAGTTTCCCCTTGTTAAAAGTAAGCGAGGCAAGAGCCGCGTCAGTTGAAATTTTTAGTACTGTCAGCGTAAAAGTTTTAGTTTCGCTGACACCATTTTTGGTAATAGTCGCCGTCAGGGTAAGGCTCAGCATTGGTTCTTCTTCACTGTCGTATGTGGGGCGCGTTACCGTGCCATCGTCGGCAATAATTGCGGGCTCACTTGATGACCAGCTAATCGTCGTGCCATTCGAGCCGTTTGTCGGCAGGGTCAGGTTCTGGGTTACGCTGCCACTCGAATCTGTGCCGCCAAATGCGATCGACAGGTTCGTCTTGTCTTCGGCTACCGCTTCGGCATCGGTCGCAGGCTGGCGCTTAACGGTCAGCGTATAGCTTTTCGTCTGTGCAACACCGTTCTTGGTGATCGTCGCGGTCAGCGTCACCGTCGCGTCGCCGCTGGTAAAGGCGGGCCGCATCACGGTGCCGTCGGCGGCGATAATAACGGGGTCACTCGATGACCAGGTGATTGTCGTGCCGTTTTCGCCCTCCGTAGGCAGGGTGAGGCTCTGCGTTACTCCCGAGTCGCTGTCGCCACTGCCGAAGGTGATTTCAAGAGTATCACAATCTTCGGTAACGGCCTCTTCATCAGAAAGCCCGATTGAATCATCGTCACCGGTGCCACCGCCGCCGGAGCCGCCGCACGAAAATAAAGATAAACTAGCGAGAAATAAAAGAATTACAAGAGAGAGAGAGAGAGAGAGAAGCGTCTTGAGGTGGCAGCTTTCATGGGGCCTCCGGAACTATAATTGTTGTGCATTTTTTATTCATACAAATACATACCTTCATAAAGAAGGATTTAATTGTGATCAAAATGTTGCATAGAAGCAATTTTGCTAGCAATAAATGTAAGTTATGATCAACTGCTATAAAAGCACCAGCGGGCTGTAAAGTGATTTTTACAGAGAGCATGTAAATTTATGCGAAAAAGAGGCAGCATCCCTCCTCTCACCGCAAACATCCTTGTGACTCTACGGGTTTATCTGTTAACTACAGCTCAGGACTTTGTCTTTTTTTGAAGAAATTTCACCGTATATCACTTGCAATTCTATTTAATAAACTGAAATATTCTCAAGTGGAGGATTTATGCCTACTATCTCTATATTTTTCGGTATCATCATACGTATGTTTTTCAACGACAACAAAGAACACAAATTGCCGCATATTCATGCCCAATACAATGAATATGAGGCTATATATTCAATCGAAACCGGAGATCTACTGGCCGGAGAGCTACCCCGAAAACAGTCAAAACTGGTTGAAGCATGGATTGAAATCCGAAAAGAGGATCTTAATGCCGACTGGATCCTTGCGGTTAACGGAGAAACACCGTTAAAAATTGAACCATTAAAGTGAGATTCATATGGTAAAAATTACGAACATAGTACCACGGCTTAATTATACAATATTTATTAGTTTTGATAACGGACAAGAGGGAATTCTTGATGTAAGCGAATACCTTGACAAAGGCGTTTTTACAGAATTGCGCGATCCGGATTACTTCATGAAAGTCAAAAATTACGGCCGCTACATCGCATGGCCGCACGAACAGGATCTGTGTGCTGATTCCATAGCCGCTTCCATTCGCTGATTACAACATTGTCCGATACTGACTCTGTAGTCTTCCGGATCGAGTGGATTTTCCTGATGAAAAAAGTGATTATTGTGACTTAAGAAACAAAAAGGACACGGAAGATGGGAGCTTTAAATTACAACCCGGTACAACCTTTTCGGTTACCGCTAACCCACTTACCTCCGTGCACTCCTTTCTTCCCTGTTCATTCCTTTTGCTGATCATGCAAACGGAAACTCACCTCACAGCAAACCCGCATCTTCAAGAATCTTTTCGACCAATTGTTTTGCTTTGACTCCCGTTTCATCTTCGCCCTGTAAAAGACAGGCAAAGGCATAAGAGCGTCCCTTGCCGCTGCGATAGCCAACGAACCAGCCGATGTTGTTGCCTTCGATATCGTCAACAGAATAGCCGCTTCCGGTCTTGCCGTAGAGCGAGCCCTTCGTTGTTTCCCGAACAAACATAAGCTCCTGCAGTGTCGCACGCGAACGCTCCGAGAATGGAAGCTCACCTTTCACCAAAGCCCTTATCAGCAAGGCCTGACGCTGGGGGCTTATCAGCAGCGGTAATAGCGGTTTTTTCAAGTAAGGCCCCCACGTGCGGTTTCACGTGCGACAGATGACGGACAGCACTCTTCACAACAGCAGTGTGCAGCGAAACGCAGATACTCACGCAACAAGTTTCTTTCTGAACTCTGCGGGAGACACCCCGACACGTTTTTTGAATTCACGATAAAATACAGAGAGCGAATTGAAACCGACTTCAAGGCTTATTTCGATTATTTGCATATCGGGGCTCGCCTGCAGAAGGCGTTTCGCTTCATCAACTCTATGATCGTTGATATAATTGGCAAATGTCGTTTTCATGTATGCGTTCAGTAATTCTGAAAGCTGATGCTGACGGATATTCAGCTGTTTGGCGAGATTTGCAAGGTTAATCTGCGTCCGGTACAGTTTCTCCTCAGACATCAATCGTTCAAGACTTGCGATGATCGATTCGATATTTTCACCCTGCAGCTGCGTTTTCAGGTAATTGTTCCGTCTGGATTCGACCTCCATCTGCACCATGCGCTCGGGATAGCGGCGGCTGATCAGATAAATGATTATCAGATACAGTGCAGAGCCGAAACGGACATCATCGGTAAACTCGACATTATTGATGATGTCGATCGGCCAGAAGGATGTCGTAACAATACCCGCAGCATAGCTGAAGAGCATTACTTTGAAAACAAGGTTGCGGTTCGGATACTTTCGCAGCAGAGGGTAAAGCCGCACAACGCACATGATCAGGTACACATCGTAGACGATAACGCACAGAATAATTGTAGCTATATGAACTATTCTGTGTTCCGGAAAAAAAAGCCCATCATATCCGGACGCAAGGGCTTCAGCACTTCTCATACCGGCAAAAGGGAGATACAGCAGTGCGTAGACAATTCCAGGTACAAAGTGCAGCAGATATCGCTTAAAGAAGGGTCTTCCGGCGGTAGCCACCGACAGACAGTAGCCATAGTGTGTCGGCCCCTTGAAAAGAAACAGAACAAAGCCCCCCGCTTCGAGCAGGTAAAACCATTCGCGAAGGTAGGGGATTTCGTAGGGATGAGGACAATACAGAAGATAACTGATCAGATGATAAAAAGCGAAGTTCAGAAGCAGCAGTATGGTGAAAAACTGCGGAAATGTTTTTTCACGCTCGTTGAGTTTACCGACTATAAGTAACACAGCCAGTACAAAACCGAAAAGTATAAATACATCCTTCATGAAAGCGCTTCATCCTCACTAATATCCGGTCTTTTGCCCAAGGTGCAATTGTGTTCCGATCAAGATGCCAAAACCTGAGATTTTTTCAAGACGCAAAGCAAAAACTTTTTAGTATATATCGCAAAACAGACAATGTACCCGGACATCAGTTACCAGCACTATTTCATTTCCAGAGGTTCCCGCCGATGATCCGAAAAGAAATTACTGATTATTTCACTCGCATCTGCCGGCCAGACATGTCCCCCCTGCGCATTAAGGCGAAGCTCTATCGTCGTGTTATCAACCGCAGACCACCGGTGAAGGCGGCCGCCCCCCTCGAGCGAAGTTTCTGCCACTGCTTGCGCATCGTTTATCAGCACCCACTCGAGAACCGAATCCTCGGCACTGCGTTCTTCGGGATACAGACCGCCCTTCACGGATACAACGGTATCATCAAGCGCGTGAATGTGCAGAAGGCTCATACCCGCACTCGCTTTGGATTTTCCTATTATCACCGACAGCCCGCTCACCGGCGCTATCGCGGCAAAGACCCCGGGCATATCGTGCGCGAGACGGTAGCACATGTATCCCCCCATCGAGTGACCGGTCGCATAGATTCGCGAGGCGTCAATGGAATATTTCTCACAAAACGCCGCTATCATGAGTTTAAAAAAACCGGGATCGTCTTTCCAGGTTTTCATCCCCGGAACGATATCCCATTCACCGTAGAGACCATCGGGGTAAACCATGATGAAATTATAGCGGTCGGCAAGGGGGTCAAAACCGTTGCGCTGAAATTCGCCGCCCCTGCTTCCTTTGCCGTGCAATGCAAATACGAGAGAACTTGGCTTCGCCGCATCATATGACGGGGGGATATGGATACGGCCGCTTCTGGGTATCTCCTTGTGTGTAATCTGAAAAGTTCCCTGTGCGGCGTCCACAACGAGTGATGCGATTTCCTCTTTTGACACAGCAGTTTTCTGCGAACAGGCGCTCAGCGCCAGAACAAACGCAAGGACGACGATAGCAACTCTATTCATGATTGTTTCCTTTGTTACGGTAATGATGTTTTCATGACACCGCCAGGGACACATTGCGTTTCGGGCAGTTCAATATTTCAATCTGTTTTTTATTTGAACAGCGCTGTGCTGCAAAACGGGATCAGTTTTTCAGGGTTTCGCGGTACTGATTCGGCGATATGCCGGTTTCGCCGCTAAACAGACGATAGAAGGCACTTTTTGAATTGAATCCTGCCATGAGGGCAATGCGCAGAACGGACCATTCGGGCTGCTGCGCAAGCAGACGCTTGGCCTCTTCAATACGAAAATGATTTATGTAGGCTTTGAAATTCATTCGGAAACTGTCGTTTATATAAGCCGATAGCCTGTGCGGACTTACCAGCATCAACACTGCGAGCGATGACAGCGACAATTCTTCATCCAGCCAGACTTTTTCCTTTGTCATCAGATCGTTGAGCCGGGCTGAAAGCAGACTGTCGCTGACCCCCGATTTCGACAAAGATGCGTAACGCTCAGCTCTGATCTTTTTGCCCGCTCTCAAATCACCGCCATTTTTCATGAAGAAAAAAGAGTAAACAATAATCAGTGCCGGCGGCATTATGGCGAGCAGATCAAAGCGCTTGTCTTTTGAGAGAACAAACAAAAGAGACATGACGATGCCCCAGATACCGATCACAAAATATACCCCCACCTGCTCAAACCAGCGCAGCGGCAGATTCAGTCCGAAAGCAGCTTTTCGTTTCCTCTCATCTTTATTTTTCTTCACAGCGAAAACATGCACCGACAGAAAATCGGCGAGAATGATGATCAGGTAGAGCAGCTGATGCAGCGAAGCTTCGGTATCGAAAAAATCGGCGATG
>JAEWVL010000109.1 GCA_023396665.1 Spirochaetota bacterium | reverse complement strand
CCACCAGTGTTACTGTTGATGTCGGCTATGTTTTTCAGCGGGGAGGGCTCTTCGATTCGATGTGCCTTTTTGACAATGTCGCCTTCGGTTTACGGCGACGAGGCATCGAAGAGGAGCGGGTGACCCGAATTGTGAATGACTCGCTCGTCAAGGTGGGACTGGGTGATGCAGGAGACAAGTATCCCTCAGAACTGTCGGGGGGGATGCAAAAACGGGCCGGTTTTGCGCGGGCGCTCTGCCTTCAGCCGCAGCTCATACTCTATGATGATCCCACGGCGGGACTCGATCCGATTTTGACGGATCAGATCGCTGATCTGATCCTTTCAATACGCGGCGAGAGCGCTTCGACATCGGTGGTGGTGACCCATGATCTCACCTTTGCAAGAAAGATAGCCGATTCGATACTGCTGCTTTACGGCGGACGAATCGCATTCATGGCTGAGCGGGAGCGTTTTTTTCTGAAAGATGACCCCTACGCTCGTCAATTTATTGACGGAGACAGTGAGGGACCGATTGATATCTATTAGCAGAAGAAAGGATATATGGTGACGGAGAGAAGAGGCGGCGAACGGGTCAGTTGTCAGGGTGATTACATCGCCTATGGCAAATCTTCCCGCAAGAAGATAGACTGCGAACTGAAAAACATATCGGTAACGGGTGCCTGCGTAGAAACCGCCCATCCTTTGAAAGAGAAAGAGACGATCGTTCTGCACCTTTGCAAGGGGGGTGATATCACGCTCTCCGCAAGGGTGGTTTGGCGGCAGAATAATAAATACGGGCTTGTCTTTCTTCTCGATACTCCCGAAGAATTTGAACATATCAGCTACGTCATGAACAATATGGAATACTGACAGGGTATTTCCGAGATATAAAGTGAGGTTTTTTATGCAAAGCGCGAAAGCAGAATTGGACTGGAAAAATCTTTCCTTTTCGTATGTGGAAACGGATTTTAACCTGCGCAGTACTCACACGCAGAACTCGGGCGGCTGGTCGCAGCCTGAATTGACGAAAGATGTGACACTGCCTGTTCACATCGCCGCACCCGCTCTTCATTACGGACAGCAGGCCTTCGAGGGACTCAAGGCCTTTACGACCAAAGACGGCCGTATTGTCGTTTTCCGGCCCGATGAAAATTCAAAACGAATGAATTTCACCGCAGACAGAATCTGCATGCCCCGCGTTCCCGAAGCGATGTTCGTTGAAAGCGTAAAAAAAGTGATAGCGGCAAACAGGCGCTTTGTTCCCCCCTACGGAACCGGCGCCAGTCTGTATATACGTCCCCTGCTGATCGGAACCGGCGCCAAAGTCGGACTCGGTCCGGCACCCGATTACATGTTTCTGATTTTCGTCACTCCCGTCGGTCCCTATTACAAGGGGGGATTCGTTCCCGTAGAGGCGCTCGTTGTCGAAAATTATGACCGTGCGGCACCCCGCGGGGTGGGTGACTGCAAGGTCGGCGGCAACTACGCGGCCGGTCTCCCCGGCAGTAACTGGGTTCATGAGCAGGGCTATTCGGTCGGATTATACGTCGATCCGAAAGAGCACAAATACATCGACGAATTCAGCACTTCAAATTTCATCGGCGTCAAGGGCAACTCCTATGTCACCCCCGATTCGCCGTCCATACTCAAGAGCATTACCAACAAAACGCTCGCCGCAATCGCCGAGAAAAACGGAATGAAGATCGAGCGAAGAGCCGTTCCGGTGGAAGAGCTCGCCGAATTCGACGAAGTGGGCGCCGTCGGTACCGCCGCTGTCATTACACCGGTTTGCCGCGTGCGTTACCAGCAGAAAGATTTCACCTTCGGCAGTCCCGACAAGGCGGGCCCCGTACTGACAAAACTGTACCAGGACTACACGCAGATACAAAACGGCGACCTCCCCGATACCGAGGGCTGGCTCGTCACCGTAGAATAAAGGAGAAGAGGAACCAATGCGACAAACCCGATATTTACTGCCGACACTCAAGGAAGATCCCGCCGACGCCTTTGTTTCAAGTCACAGGCTGATGATACGGGCCGGTCTTGTACGAAAAGAGTCTGCCGGCATGTACGCGTATCTTCCCTTCGGTCTACGCGCGCTTCGAAAGGTGACCGATATCGTTCGTGAGGAGATGGATAACTCCGGGGCGCAGGAGTTTCTCATGCCCGAGATGACCTCGGCGGATCTGTGGAAAGAGTCAGGCCGCTGGTTTACGATGGGGCCAGAGATGTTTCGCATAAAGGATCGTAACGCGCAGGAGTATGCGCTTGGACCCACACACGAAGAGGCGTTTACCAACATGATACGCACGATCGTCTCTTCGTATCGCGATCTTCCCTGTAACGCCTATCAGATAAACACGAAGTTCCGTGATGAGATACGCCCCCGTTTCGGTGTCATACGCAGCAAAGAGTTCATCATGAAAGACGCCTATTCCTTCGATATCGACCAGGCGGGTCTTGACGAGTCATATAATATCATGGCCGCGACCTACCGCCGCATCTTCGATCGCTGCGGACTCGCGACCATTCCCGTTCAGGCCGATACGGGTACAATGGGAGGCTCGGCGTCCGAAGAGTTTATGGTCGCCTCCGAAGTCGGTGAGGAGACACTGCTTCTGTGCACTTCATGCGATTACCGCGCGAATCAGGAAAAAGCCGGCTTTCTGCGCGAAACAGCATCCGAAGCTGCTCCGGCTGCCGCTGTAATGGAAAAAGTCGCAACACCCGATGTACGCACCATCGATGATCTGAGCGCCTTTTTTAAAACGACGGCAGGGGTCTTTCTCAAGTCGCTTATCTATGTTGCCGACGGAGAGCCCCTTATGGTCGTCGTTACGGGTGATCGTGAGATAAATGAGGTTAAGCTTGCGGCTGCGCTTGGTGCCGCAGAGCTGGCCCTTGCCGACGATGAAACGGTGATTCGCGTTACGGGTGCACCGGTGGGTTTCGCAGGTCCTGTCGGAATAGGGCTGCGATGTCTCTTCGATACGGGTGTGGCTTCTGTTAAAAATGCGATTACCGGTGCCAATGAAAAAGACATGCACTATACGAATGTTGTACCGGGGCGAGATTTCGCGATAGGGCAGAGTGCCGATATCGTTTCGGCGCACGAAGGCGACGGTTGTCCTGTGTGTGGCAAGCCCATGAAAGAGACCAAGGGGATCGAGGTGGGGCACATCTTCAAGCTCGGCTACAAATACACGAAGGCGATGAACGTGACGGTCCTCGATAAAGAGGGCAAGGCTGTTAGCCCGATAATGGGCTGCTACGGCATCGGGGTGACCCGCACGCTTGCCGCCGCGGTCGAACAACACCATGATGAAAAGGGTCTCGTGTGGCCGGCATCGATCGCCCCCTTTCAGGTACATCTGGTTTCGCTTGCGAAGAGTGATGAGGAGATCGAAAAGACCGATGCGATCTACGGGATGCTGCAAAAGGCGCAGCTTGAGGTGCTCTATGATGATCGTAAGGCGAGTCCCGGCGTCAAATTCGCCGATTCGGATCTCATCGGACTGCCGCTGCGTGTGACTTGCGGAAAAACACTTTTCGGTGAGGGCAAGCTCGAAGTGAAAGTGCGCAAGAGCGGCGAGCAGATACTTATCGAGCCGGAGAATGCCGCAGCGAAAATCAGGGAACTGCTGCTTACATTGTAAAAGCGGCTGCCTCTTGATTATATTTCGCTTTTCATAGAGTTTTTGAGAAGTGCAAGTGTGAAAATTGGTATTTTGAGATTCCCATAAGATTTTGAAAGTAGCGGGGAAAGGCGAAACGGCTTATCCCCGCTCCGCTTTACTCCGCACTGTCATATGAAGCAAAAATCTCAGCGATGGCATCACCGAGTTTTTCGTATTCTTTCGCTTTTTCGATCGCCTTGCTGAATATCAGACTCATCCGCAGCACTCCGTTGGTCGTATTCAATCCGATGACCGTCTCACCGAAAACCGCCGTAAAGACAGGACCGTACATCTCGGTAACCCTGATTGAATTGTAGTCCGGGGCAATGATCGTGCGTCCGAGATTTGAGAATGAGAAATCATAATCAATCGTATCGGGAGGAAAGCTCATCATCAATGATTCGGGATCCTCGACATTGTCGAAAGAATCGCGAAATTGAAAGTACTCCTCGATATCTTTCATGCCGGCACGATTGTCCGCTATTCCTTTTCTGATACAAGCCGCCATTTCGACTGTCTCCATCGAGCAGTCAACCGCAACCTTTACGATGCCGTTATAGCTTGCGGCTATGGGCCGGTAATCTTCTTTCAGATACTGGCGCAAATCGACCGGGCACTGAATCGTACGACGGTACCCTTCCTTTGGCCCGAAAATCTGTGCGGAGCGTTTCAGAATGAGAGCGCCGAGATAACTGTTCACCGTCTCAGCGGCTGCCTTCGCTTCAGACGCGAGGCGCCTGAGTCCGCCTTCACTCATCTCGAAGAAACGCAGATAGTAATCGGGGTAGCTGTATTCCGCTACTGTATAGGGTTTCGGTGGCGGCGGGCTTTCTTTTTTCCATGCCGGTTCCGGGCGTTTCAGAAGTTCGTGATAAATATCCTCCCGCATCGCCTCGTACAATGAGGGCATGAGCGCGGTATCGGGAACATCGACGTTCATGCCGGCATAATGTGTCAGAAAATCGTGAATAAAGTACACTGTACCGATACCGTCGGCCGCACCATGATGAAAAACAAAGAAAAGTTCGCATTCTTTCCCCGTGTTTCGCCAATCCAGTCTAAACAGAGGTCCCTTGAACGGATCAAACCTGAAAACCATACGTTCAAGCAGATGCTGTTCCCATTGCTTGTCCGCAGGGGCTTTTCCGACGAGAAGGGGAATATCGTTTTCGTCGAAGACGAGGTCTTTCTTTTTTCCGATCGTGTATTCCTGATGTGAGAAGAGAAGGGCGTGTCGTCTCGCAATCGACTTCAGTGTTTGTATGGCTCTTTCCTCGTCAAAGGCGGCGTCGAGGCGCAGTTTAAATCCAAAATTAAGCGGATACTGTTCGCCGAAGAAAAGCATGTACCTTTCAGGGGTAGCTATGTTGCGTCTCATATGGGTTTCCTCCGCAAAAGATTGTTTTGTATGTGAATAGCTTTTCGGGCCGCGGTTCAGATCGCCTGCTCATGAGTAAAAACGGCGCCGAAATGAATCTGGCGGCTTTCGGCAAGAAGCAATGATGAACATTGTCAATACGAAGGCAAGACTGTTTTACCTTTGAGGGGGGATAGGGGCAATTTTTGTGCAACAGGACAAAAGTGTATACTAAATATGCTGTAAGTAATCCGCTTTGCCGAGTAAAGTACATAATTTCGGGAAAAAAGGATTGCGCTTTTTAGCGCGAATTATTTTTTGTTCACCATTCATTCAATTTATATTTCCCGGAACTGAACGGTTTCAGAAAATATATTGTCTCATTATCAGTGATTCAGCGGGTTGTTATGGGAAGAAAAAGCAAGGCGGATGAAAGGAAAAGTGAGATTCTTCACTGTTACTGGGAAATTGTGGAGAAGGAGGGTTTTGAAAACACTTCCATCGCCAGAATTGCTGAACAGATGGGAATTCATCCCAGCCTGATCATTCACTATTTCAAGACGAAAGATGACATGGTCGTTGATCTGCTGGTGACCTTCATACGGGAGTACGTGGAATCGCTTCGTGACAAGTACTACAGTGAAAACGATGTGCATCGTCAGTTTGATGTTCTTGTCAATGATGTTTTTGAAATCGTGACCTTTCCCTGGAATTTCAAGACAATGATGAATCTGCTGCAGTATCTCGCCGGAAGGCATGAACAGATTGTAAAAGAAATAAGACCGGTGATGATCAAGTTCGTGGATATGCTTGTTAAGGAAATGGGAAAATTCATGGATGCCGGAATAATTCAAAGGGATGATCCCGCTCTAATCGCCGACCTCTACAGAATATTCTGCGAAGGGCTCGGAAAGCTCGGTATTCATTCGCCGGAAAGATTTGACGATGAATTGTTCAGAAAAAATATCATAAATAAAATGCGTATTGTTCTCGGTTATATAGAAAAATAGAGACATATAAATGTATTATAGTGAAAGGGTGTCGGGCCGTCGTAAAAAGCATTGCTTGTAAACCTGAAAGCCGGTTTTGATAATCCGGCAGAAATCTGGAGGCCTTTGTGAAGAAGATCTTATCATTTTTTATCGATCAGCGACTCCTTGTCGGTTTGTTGGTTTTTCTGGCGATCATTATGGGACTCATGTCGCTTCAAAGCAGAAACCGCGAGGCTTTTCCCGACGTGACCTTTGATATGGTCACCATTACCACAATCTATCCCGGCGGAGCGCCATCTGAAATCGAGACGCTTATTACCATACCGATAGAGAAAAAAATCCGGGAGGTTGACGGCATCGACAAAGTTCGCGGTTATAACATCGAAAACGTATCGGTGCTGGCCGTGTATCTCGACGATGAATACGCTGATAAGAAAGAGGCGATACAGAATATCAAGGATGCTGTCGACTCGGTGAGCGATCTTCCCTCAAATGCTGAAGAGCCTGTTGTAAAGGAGATCAAGGTTGACAAGACAGATGTCATGCGAGTCGCCGTATACGGAAAAAACGGCGATGTTCCCTACGCGAAACTTCGCGAGGTCGGCAAAAAACTGGAGGATTATCTCTATGCCTTTGACGGTGTCGCCGAAGTAACGAATGACGGATATCTTGATAAAGAGTTTCTGGTCGAAGTAAATCCGAAGCTGCTTGAAAACTACCGATTTGCCATTAACGACATCATCAACACACTGAAAAACCGCAATATGGATATTCCCGGAGGGCCGCTTCGTATCGGAGAGGACGAGTATGTTCTGCGAATGAAGGGGCAATATTCGAATGTCGAAGAAATAAAGGAACAGGTTGTTCTGGCCAATGACAACGGTTTTGAGACGAAGATCGGCGATATGGCCCGTGTTTCGGATACCTTCGAAGAGCCGGAAATTCTCGAACGGATTAATGGTAAAAATGCGATTGTTTTTCAGGTCTTCAAAAAACGGAGTATGGACGAGATCACTCTCGCGACGAAAATCAAAGATGATATCAGGAATTTCAAGTATCCCCATTCGGATGAAGTCACCCTTCTGCTTTTCGACGATACAAGCGAATTTACGGAGAATACGATCAGTACCGTCGTCAGCAGTGCCGAGGTCGGCTTTGTTCTTTGTGCGCTGATCCTGCTGGTCTTTCTCGGCCCGCGCATGTCGAGCCTTGTCACTTTGACGATTCCGCTGGTGTTTCTGGTGGCCTTTATATTCATGTCCATTTTCGACATTAATCTGAACGTTATCAGCCTCTTCGGCATGATCATGGTTCTGGGGATGATAGTCGATTTCGGTATCGTCGTGACCGAGAACTGTCACCGCTATATCGAGATGGGTCTTGAGAAGCGCGAGGCGATTCTCAAGGGAACGCACGAGATATTTTTTCCGGTGACCGTCTCATTCATCTGTACCTCCGCCTCATTTGTTCCTTTGCTGATGCTGACCGGTCTCGTGGGTAAGTTTATCAAGTACATTCCATTCATGATTATGATCTGTCTGAGCGCATCGTGGGTTGTCGCGATATTTCTCATGCCGACATTCATCAAGATGTTCTCGAAAGAGGAGAAAAAAGTTCCCAAATCGCTGGAGCTCGGTGATGGCGAGCATATCGAAAAAGGCTTTGTTGGAAAACTTCAGCGGCGTTATCTTGTGTTTATCAAGGGTGCCTTGAAGCTGCGCTATCTAACCGTATTGATTTTGTTTATATTGCTGGTTTGTTCGGTCGGCCCCCTTGTTATGGGCTGGTATCCCTTCGTTTTCATGCCGGGGGGAGGAGCCGAGAGCATGACTATCAAGACCTATCTGCCGATATCACGTACGCTTGACAAGAACCTCGAAGAGGTAAAGAAGATTGAGACCATCATTCTGACCTTGCCCGATACCGAACTCAAGAGTCTGTATTGCAGAACCGGTATCGAGTACAACAATATTCTCGATCCTCGACCGGGTCAGGGAACGAACAAGTCGACGATCTATGTGAATCTGACACGCGAAAAAGAACGGGAACGTTCGGCCGATGTGATTGAAAATGAGATTCGCGAGCGTATGATCGAGGCGCAAAAAGCCGGTGTAATTGACAAGGATCTTGTGTTCAGCATCGAACTCAATGAGTCCGGTCCTCCGGTCGGAAAGCCGGTCAACGTCGAGATCAGGGGTGAAAGCTTCGAAACTATTGAAAAAATCGTGCGCGAATACACCGAAGCGCTCAAAACCATCGATGGTGTCTATGATATAACGACGGATCTGGAGGATGGAAAAGAAGAGATTCGATACTCTGTTGATGATGCGATGGCCGCACGTACCTATGTCTCCGTCGCGCAGCTTGGCAGTGCGCTGAACGCCTCATATGAAGGGGCGGTCGCAACAAACGTCAAGATCGGAGACGAGGATATCGATGTTCGCGTTCGATTTGACGATTCGTTCAGACGAAGCCGCGAGAGCCTTGACAACGTGATGGTTTCCAACGGCAGGGGAGGGTTGATTCCCCTGCAGGAGGTGACGAAGAAGAGCATCGAACCGGGCTATTCGCAGATAAACAGGCTCAACTACAAACGCCTTGTACAGGTGCAGGCCTATGTCGATACGAAGAAGACTGACTCGGTCAGCGTGAACAGAAAGCTGGCGGCAATGTTCCGTGACATATCGAGCAGATATCCCGATTACGAAGTCAGTTACGGCGGCGAGCAGGAGGATACGCAGAAGAGTATGAGTGAGCTCGGCAATCTTTTCATGATTTCGGTTCTGGTTATCTACATCGTGCTCTCGGTCTTCTTTAAGTCGCTTCTTACTCCTGTTGTCGTTATGATATCGATTCCCTTCGCGATGGTGGGCATCATGTTCGGAGTGAGCACTCACGGGCAGCCGCTTTCTTTCAACGGCATGATCGCATTCTTTTCACTCGCGGGCGGTCTGGTGAGCAGCACCGTCACACTCGTCGAGTTTATCAACATAAAACGGTCCGAAGGCTTAAAGACGATTGATGCCATCGCCGAAGCGGGAATGCTGCGCCTTCGTCCCATCATTCTTACGACAGGAACAACCGTTCTCGGTTTGATACCAACGATATACAGCGGTATCAGGTTCTTCGGCCTTTTCAGTTTCGGGGATCGCAACTATTTTGTGCAGCCGCTTGCTTTGACCTACGGCTACGGATTGATATTTGCTACGGTCATCACCTTGGTGCTTGTCCCCTGTTTCTATCATATTGCAGAGGATATAAAACACAAGGTTGCTTCGTTTCTGGGTTTCTTCGGTATCAAGATGAAACGGGAGCTGTACTGAACAGTCTTTATCGGTCATACACTGCGGCAAAAAAGCCTGCGACCAAACCGGTCGCAGGCTTTTTTGCGTATTGTGTGAAAAATCTGAGCTCATGAGCGGCCCGGGCATAATCAGAGAAATATTCCTCTCACGGCCGCTTCGTATTTGCCATAGGGGCTGAATCCGAGAGAACCCGCCTGAACAAACAGGCGCTCGCTGTTGCCCTGATCTCCCGCACGATCAGCACAGATGGCGGCCTTTACGAGAATATCGGAGACTTCCGATTTATCGCTGCCGAGCTGCTGCAATTTTATCGCAGCTTCCTCGAAATCAACAGAGGCTTGCGCACACCTGTGAAAAACATCTTCGGGAACAGCAATAGAGGTATTCGCTCTGCACAGGCGTGCAGTAATGTACTCAATATCGTTACTCACGAGCTCATATGATTCATCCATCATCATGAATCCTTTGTTAACAAATTCGACCGATTCGAAGAGGTCTTCGGTCTGTCCCCCCTTCATCGCCGTTATCGCACCCATATAGGCAAGACACTCGCAGTTTTTTTCCAATTTAAGAAGTATTCTCTCGGCATCATCGTACTTGCCGGCATTGAAAAGTGCAAGTCCGTGCTCAAAACTTCCTTCGTCAATACCGCTGTCGGCCAAGTTATCCACAGTTTCGGGAGGTGTCCGGCTGAGCCACTCATCGCTTTGTTCTTTCAGTAATTCCAGATCGACTCCAGTCGCTGCAGAAGCTGGTGAACAATGCAGGGGGATAAGAAAATCAGCGAGTAAAGGGTTCTCTTCGGAAGACGCAGATGTATCCGTGATGATATCGTAGATTGCCGGCGCAGCGTCGCTGTTGCCGCCTCCGCTTCTGAACGAAGCAAACTCTTTTACCGGAAGAATTGTATCGGGAGAAAGGCGGTCGTAGCCCTGCGTAAACACATAATGCCAGCTGTCCGAGCCGGCCAGAACCCTTTCAACCGGTTTTGCGTTGAGGGGAAAACGAATCACAATTCTGCGGTTTTTCGCAATGAACAGAACCGAAGCCGTGTCCGAAGGGCTGCCGTCTGCATAATGTATTTCGCAGGCCGTTGAATACCCATTAATTACTACGGCGAAATCCCAGGGGTGCTCGGGGTCAAAAACGAGATCCTCGTTTCCGGGCAGACCCTTTGTCGAACCGGATTGTTTTCCATCGGTATCGATATAGACAGATACGCGTACGGCGGCGAAGGGATACCCTGTATCAGGGGATGTGTTTCCCAGAACGATCCCGCACTGCCAGTAGTGGCCGCTGCGGTAGTCGTTTACAGGACGATGAACGGTGTATTTTATCAGATCGAGCGAACCCTCACTGAAAACATCAGCATAAGGATAGCTGAAGGTGCCGATTCCCTTGTCATCGCCAAGAGGGTCGTAAGCGCTCATGATCGTTTCGCCGCCTGCTAACTCGGCGCTAATGTGCAGTTTCAAGGCCTTTTTTAAAAACGATTGTATATTCGATCCGAAGATAAAACTGACAGGGACAGAAACGGTAACGAAAAGTGCCGCTATCGAGATCGCTATGCTTTTAATTCTTTCTTTTGTCATATTCTCACCTGTACTTGATACGTCTGTATTGAATTGCCCAATTCTTCATACGTGCAGTCTTTTTGCTCGAAAGGGTTTTTCTTAATGATTCAATGGATGAAATGCTCGATGAATAATTTAAACGTCATGCGTATAAAACTACCCGACACAATTGTTCCGAAAAGAAATGCCGCAAATGGAAACAGTGTCTGGGGTGAGAGCAATTCACACATAAAATTTCTCAGGGTATTTCTTATGGAATTCACATCACCGATCGTGACTGCCGGTAATGGCAGACCGAGAAATGAATATGATATCGCGCCGTTTTTGCACACGCTAAAGCAACGGCCGCACATCGTGCAGGTCAGCGGCATGCTGAGTTTGTCATTCGCAAGAAATTCCTGTGAGATCGAAAGTGTGGGGCAAACTGCCGCACAGGCTCCGCATTTTGTACATTTGTCCTTGTCGAAGCGCACCCTGAAAAACGATATTTTATTGAAGAGCGACTGCATTGCGCCGAAGGGGCAGAAGCACATACACTGAAAACGTTTTTTTGTCAGAAAGGGCATGACGACAATCAGTACAAGAAAGGTGATTATCATAAGTGCAAAAGCCACGATGGAAAACAGGTCTACCGGCGCTTCAAATTCGGTTACCAGTTTGAAAGGACAGAGCAATTCGCAATAGACAACGCTCAACGCGGGCAGACTTGCGAGCGCTACAAAAGCGAGCATGGTGAAATTGAAGTAGCGCAGTTTGTTGTTTTTAAGATCGAGTTTCACTAAGGGTTTTTTCCCGATAGAGGAGAAGCAAGAATCCCACCCCGAATAAAAGCAAACCCAGGAACACCAGCCGCGGCCGAAGACCAGAGCCGCGACCAGCCATATTACAAGCATCGAGTACACCGAAGCAAAATGCCCCGTCAGGCGGGCTGGAAAAATTATTCCCTGTTTGAGAATTGCTGGTATCGTGACCATTGTAAAGACAATGTGGCAGAATGGATTCTCATTGTTGATAATCGTATCCGCCTGTATCATCATTGTTCCGCGTTCTTCTATCATGATGTTAATAAAAGAGGGTACCATCATCAAACTTGCACTGATGACAAAAATGTTGCGATACTTCGAGAAGTTACCTGTTTTCATCATTATTGCAAAAAGTGCGATGAAATATGCTGCGGTGATGATGCCGGCAGTTCGTTCCGTTCCGCTTTGTATCAGTATCTGAAAAAAGGAAACATAGTAGGCCATTACCACTGTTGTTATCGCAATTATGGCAGGACTCGCACCTTTGTCATTCTTCACAAACAAAGACAGCAATAGTTGTTTGAATTGTTTCATGTCGCTTACCCCATTGCCCTGATGCCCGCGATAAGTGCGGGGATACCAAGAAATATCACGAAATAACAACCTATCATTATTGAAAGAACACGTGCACCGAATCGTACATAGTCGGGAGCCTTGCCGCATTTATAGACGAGCAGAAAGGGGGCAAAATATAATGAACTTCCGATGAAAAACAGTATAAAGTAAAAACCGCCGCTGATGGCTCCGATGTTGCCGCCAAATACACGTGTTGCGGCCGCGAAAAGCGGCGGGCAAAAACGCATTCCCGAGAGAAAACCGAGAAGTGCCGCACCTGTCGCCGAGTCTGCGACACGTCCGGCGAATTTGCATTTTCCGTGCAGTGCGTATATACCTGAGATGATGAGAAGCGTTCCGGAAACTGTCATAGATATTCCGGAGATGCTCCGTTCGGCAGCCAGAGGCAGATAGCCTGCTGCGTAGGCGCCAAGAATGCCGGCAATTATGCCGAGCAGTATGTAGCCGCAGAGTCTTCCCGTAAGATAACAGGCGAGGTAGACAGAATTTTGTTTCGCCGATTCAATTCGTTTTGAAAAAAACCATGGAACCAGTACGGGAGCACAAAACATCACGCAGTAGCTTCCCGAAGATAATCCCAAAAGGAGTGCATCGATAATCATTTTGTAGTATCCTTGTTTGTAATTTTGCTGAAGAGGAAAGCTTCGAAACTGAGAATTGCCAGACTGGCGGCTGTAATGAATACCTTCGAAGCTTCACCCTTTGTGATCAGTCGTTGAGATCAGCCATGCGCTTTTTAGCCTTCACAGCCGAATCGCTCTGCGGTGCGAGTTCCATGCTTTTTCTAAAACTGGCAATGGCTTGTGATGCTTCCTTTTGTGAGAGGAAATATTCCCCTTCCCAGTAGGCAAGAAGAGCTTTGTTGTTTGCACTGAGTGAACTTTCCTTGCTGTGAAGAAAACCGATATCCTCTTTCGCAATTTTGTAGCGCTTAACCGGTGAAGATGCTGAACATTCGATTGCATTAATCAATCGAACAAAACGGATGTTGATGTCGGCGGGGGCAAGTGTGACCGCTTTGTCAATTTCTCCGAAACCTGATTTCAGCAGTTTGATGGCACTGATAAGGTTTTTGTTATCTGCGGCAACTCCGCCTTTGACGGTGAGAAGGCTGCCGTAATAGGCGCGTGCCAGCGGATCATTATCCTTGATCTGAATGAGTTCGTTTTCCGCTTCCTTTACGTATTTACCCTTGCTCTCGTTGGCAATATTGTGATAAATAATGCCCCGAAAGAGTTTGCCGTCGTCTCCGGAGGGAGCCGATTCGATCAGCTTCAGACCTTCGGCTTCACTGTAGTCAGCGGTGACTTTGTCCAGTTGCGCCTCGTTGAGTGCGAATGCGGGTACCGAGAGTGCCAGTGTGAGCGCCAATGCCGTGATTGTTGTTTTCATTTTTTTCTCCATTTATTTTATTTCATATAATGTTTTTGATGATCTTAAAAAAATCTTATGAGTGCGTCCGGTTCTGATTGTGTTTTCTTTTTTCCAAACCAAAGGCATACTGGATACATGACGATCAGGCTCAAAAACCAGGTGAAATACAGTGCGGTATAACCAGGATTCAGATGCATGGTGATTGTTCCCAGTGCAAGATAAAACAGAACATGCAAAATGTAAAAGAACAGCGGTGTGCGGCCGAATGCTGCAAGATGTGCCTGTATTTGTGTGAGTATGCGATTGAATTTCCAGAACAGGAAAAGCAATAACAGATTTACCCCCATTGTAAGCGTGGTGAAAGCGATGCTGGGAGGGTACTTGCTTACATTCAGAATGGACATCCAGCTGTTATCAGGCGCCTGATGATGGTCTCCCCATCCAAAACCGATTCTGGCGACAGCGAAGAAAAGAAGCAGTATGATCGCGACCAGCGAACTAAGGTTCATCGTTTTGCCTTCGTTCGCTTTCATGAGACGGGCAAAGACAATTCCCCACAGGACAAAGCTGAGCCACGGCATGACCGGATAGGCCACTTCCAGAATCTGTGTTTTTCCCGCGATAAATAACAGACGCATGATCGGGGAATACAGCGTGTCAACATGCTGTGCTGATGGAATAATGAAATGCGAGCCCAGCATTGTTGCCAGACCGAGAATGAATAGAACTGGCGCGG
>JAEWVL010000102.1 GCA_023396665.1 Spirochaetota bacterium | reverse complement strand
TCTATTTTGCTGAAAAGCTCCTGATGTGAAGCGATATAAACAACCGTATCAAAAGGAACGTCTTCCTGAAGGGTAACGCGCTGCCAGGGGTTTTTGTTCGCTATTTCGGCAAGAACGGTATCCACATTAATATCCGTTATCTCATACAGGTTACGCAACTGATCGCGCAACTGCTGTTTGTCGACAAATTTCGCCGGTACTGTCGAAAGGTTGAATGAAGGGCGGTTGGATACGATAACGACATTATCATTCTTGTTTTTATCGAAATTGCGATCGTATATCTCTCCCCTTGACGCGACGATGGGGATATTGTTTTCCATATTGCGGCGGGAACGTTCGGAATATTCAGCGCCATTAATTATCTGCAAATTTACCAGCTGAGCGATAATCAGACAAAGCAGGGCAAAAACCCCTCCGAGATAGATGAAAACCTTAACCCTGAAAGAGTCGACCATTTGCTGACGGTACGATGGTGAGTGCATCAATAAAACCCTTCATTCGACGAAATCTCGCTCTCGTAAATGCGGTCAAAGAGATAGAAAACGGGAATTGCGATAAGCGAATTATAAAAGGCCTCGGGAAGAATGATACCCACTACTTCACCGATGGCATTTTCATGGAAAATAATGCAAAGAATAAGTGTAATCACGCCTTTAACTATAGAAGAGGCAAACATGAGAATCGCAACAGAAACGATATTAGCCTTGATAACGCTTCTACCGAGCAAACCGACAGTGAAACCGACGATTACCTTCGGAAGGGTCAGAAGGCCCAAGGGCGAAAATGACGTTGCGTCCTGTATCAGCCCTCCGAAAAAACCGGTGACCTGGCCATAAAATGAACCGAAGGTATATGAGTAATAAACAATCGCTATAAAAAGAAGATCCGGTTTTACTCCGCCTATCCGCAATACATCGAAAGAGGGATGAGATTGAATTATGAGCGATCCCGCCATGATGGCCACGGTAAAGAAATACGAGACATTCATGATCAATACCCCTCGATCAGTTCTATTAATTCCCTGTCAGGAATCTTCAGGATGACAAAGACCTCTTCGATCTTATTGTAGTCGACGAGCGGTTTGACAATCGCCCGCTGAAACGCACTCGATTGAGTAACCACACTTTTCTCGATAACACCGACCAACAGCCCCGGAGGGAAAATACCGCAACCACCGGAGGTGATGATCTTGTCCCCGATATTCAACTGTTCTGATTTCGAGATATAGTCAATGACACAACGGTCGGAATTGGCCGCCAGCCCCACCATAAGACCGGGGGAACGGGTAAGCTGCATCTGCACCCCGGTTTTCATATCGGGGGATATCAGCGGCAAAACCCTTGAAATCGATCCCCTCACTTCAACGACCTTACCGACTACAGCCTTTTCATCTCCGGTATAGGCAACAACGGGCATATTGACCGCTATGCCGTCTTTTTTCCCTTTGTTGATCACTATCGTTCTGAAAAAATTATCAGGATCTTTTGATATTATGCGAGCCGGAAGTGACTGATATATCATGCGTTCGTTAAAGCCGAGCATCAGACGAAGGCGTGCATTTTCACGCTTTATCTCCTCAAGCTCGTCATTTATGCTTATATATTCCTGCAGTTTCTGGCGGGTTGTCGACAACTCTTCACGCACACCGTTCAATTCTGTCAAACCGGCCCAAAGCAGGCCGACACCCCTTACAGAAAAATTATACAATTTCTGAAAAGGCAATACGAGTGCGCTTCCAGCCCCCTCGACACTAGAGGTAAAACCGCTGCTCTGAACTGCAAGAGAAATGACACAGAACAGAAAGGCAAAAATAAGCGATACGATTGTCTTATGTCGTATGAGAAAACCCATAATCCCGTCCGTAACAGTGGATTTTGCACGCTGCGATCTTTAACGCAGAACGCGGCAGTCCTTTACAGAACCACCGCGGAGCTTCAAGCAACAACAAACAGATAGAAACAGGTACCTTCCCGAAAAAGGGAAGGTGACATTTATTTCAGATTAGCCCTTTGCAGGTTCTGTATCTCATCAAGAAACTTTCCCGCACCGAGAACAACACAGGTGAGCGGATTCTCTGCCCGGATGACCGGAACTCCCGTATCCTTGCTGATAAACTTATCCAAGCCCTTCAACAATGCACCGCCACCGGTCATAACAATACCGCGCTCAACGATATCGGCCGCAAGCTCAGGGGGAGTTTTCTCAAGAGCATGTTTAATACCGTCAAGAATCTGATCGACCGGCTCTTTCAGCGCCTTACGAATTTCCGATGAATCGATTTCCAGCGTTCTGGGCAGACCGGAGATCGCATCCCGTCCTTTAAGCTCCATCGTTTCAACTTTTTTCTCCGGAAAAACGTTGCCAAGACGAAACTTGACTTCTTCGGCCATACGCTCTCCGACGACAAGGTTGTACTGATTTCGCATGTATTTAATGATTGCATCATCAAACTCATCACCGGCAACACGAATTGAATCGGCAATTACCATACCACCGAGAGAAATAACAGCAATCTCAGTAGTACCGCCTCCGATATCGACTACCATGTGTCCAGCAGGCTCATGAATGGGAATATTTGCGCCGATTGCGGCTGCAAGAGCCTCTTCAATAAGAAATATTTCACGCGCACCGGCCTGCTCGGCAGATTCACGAACAGCACGTTTCTCAACCTCGGTGATTCCCGAAGGAACACCTACAACGATGCGGGGGCGAACGAAGGTTTTCCGTTTATGTACTTTCTGAATGAAATAACGTATCATCTTCTGCACTGTTTCAAAATCCGCAATTACTCCGTCTTTCATGGGACGAATCGCAACGATATCACCGGGAGTTCTTCCCAGCATTCGTTTTGCCTCGTGCCCGACGGCAATGACCTTATTGGTACTGGTTTGCATGGCAACAACAGAAGGCTCGCTCAACACAATTCCCTGCCCTTTAACATGAACAAGTGTGTTGGCTGTACCCAGATCTATTCCCATATCATTGGAAAAAAGACCGTAAAAGGAGTTTAACATATGAGAACCTCTCAACATTATAGCACGACGCGGTAAACACGAAGAAGACCATGCCCCGAATTAACATGCGTAGTAACTGGATTGAAAATACCTTCAACAAAAACCGCCGGAACTGAACCCGGCAACGAAAAAGACAGAATCAACAAACAAAACACCGGTACATAAAAACGACATTTGCAGATACAAAGCGCAGACACCGTAAAACGAGCACCCCTTTCATTCAGGTCTTAAATGGAAAAACTACCTTTTGAGGGAGAATACGCTTTCAGAATTTTACATACCCGTGATTTTTCGAAAAAAAGATAAACACCGTCAATAAAGATGCTTCTCGAAGTTCCTCGTATTTTTTTTTAGTCTTTTTGTCAAGATATTATATTGCACAAAAACTTCACAGCCAAATAATCAGGCAATTACAGCGAAAGATGCAGCTTTCAATCAACTGTGGAATGCTGTACAAGCACTTCATCGCTGAGGTAAAGCGATGCATTTTCCTTGTCACCCATCGCCTCGTAGCTTAATCCTATCGATTTAGTCAGACCCGGATCCCCAGGGGTATCCTGAAGCAGCGAAAGATATTGCGCAAGCGCTTCGCTGTAGAGCATCTGCCGGAAATACAAGTCACCGAGAGAACGTGCAATTTTTTGACGTGCTCCTTTATCCGGAGCTTCACGCTGTAATTCGACGTACAGATTAATTGCATCGGTATACTGGCCGGCAGCGGCATACATCGATGCGAGAAAAAAGCGATCCTGAAAACTGCTTATTCCGCCGTATTGCTGCAGAAAATCGATTCCATTTGCAATGTCTCCGGATTTGATCCGCATAAAAGCGAAAAACCGACGGCCATGAACATCTGCCAGAAGATTCGGTGATGCGATATTGTCCGTCAACTCAACTATCTCATCTTCAGAATAATAGCCGGTTATATAGTACATATAAGCAAGTTTGATTAAAACATCATCAGGAACCACTCGGGACTCTTCAACTGACATACCCTTTCTTATATGCCGGATTGCGTCATAAAACATGGCGATGGATTGCTCTGAATAGATTCTTTCACCCGAAGAAATACAGTACCGGGAAAAGTCGAGTTCCGAAAGAGACTCACCGAGACCGAACAGGATCGCAGCGTACATATACTGTGCTGCGGCATTATAGGGATTTTTTTCACAGTTTTTTAGTGCATTTTTCTCGAGTGTACGAAGCCGCTCTGTTTTCACTTCTGGACTTTCAACCGGAGAATCACTCTGCAGCATCGAGGCGATTTTACGCTCACTCATCTTCCAGAACATGAGACGTTCCCGCTGGGAATAAAGGCCGAACAATATGCCGGCCAGAATCAGCCCTCCGAGGAAAATCTTGATAAAGGAGTTATTCTTTTCTTTGCTTTTATATCGATAGTACATATCTATGCCTGCTGTTTATTACTGTTTGATGCGAGAATCAAAGGTTCTTTCAAAACGATTATTTTCGTCCTGTATAGTCCGAATATATTTGGATAACACGATTCGCCAGCATATCATCACCTGTTCCGAGAAACAAAAGCGGATACGACAGTGTATCCGGATAAACAAGTATCGCGTTTCTGTCGCCGCTTATTTTCCGAATGCGGGCAAAATCAAACCTGTACATGGTTTCATCGCTGCGGAAAAGAAGATTATCGGCAGCCAGCACCAACGCACCGGAAGCAATCCGCCTGAGAGAATTGAATCTGTCAACATCGATTGTTTCCACTGAGCTTGTAAACGCCACCACCCCGTCCCTGTCTTCATAGAGCGTCGTCGTAACAGAATATACTCCATCTCCAGTTGATTCTTCCGCTTCGAGAGGACGAAGATCATCAAGCGGTTCAGCCAAACATTCCTGAGCGGCCTCTGTCTGAAATCCGTCACCGGCCCCTTCGGTATCTGGGATATCCGAAGAATGATGCAGCTGTTCCACTTCGGACTTCTTTGAAAGGGCGGATGCTGTTCTTTTCTCATTCACCTGAAGTCTTTCTCTGGAAATAAAAGCCTGACGCTCTCCATTTTTTGTACGAACTCTCACCGATTCTGTCACCAGAAAAACCACAAACAATCCGATCAGTATCAGTAAAATCGCCAAATAAAACAAAAGCATGAAAAACTCCGTCGTCGTTTAAAGGGGCTTTTTCCCGTAGAGCTTCTAGTCTCCCATATCGAAGCCCCCTGTCAACGGCAATAACTAAACTTTTAAAATTTTTTTTGAATGGACAAATATCTGTCCGGCTGTAGTCTTGAATGGATAGTAAAATGCTTGTGTGAATTGCAACGGGACAGTTATCTATGAATATGGTCAGTTTCGCAAAAAAAGAGA
The DNA here is from genome assembly GCA_023396665.1 of Spirochaetota bacterium. GTDB lineage: Bacteria > Spirochaetota > UBA4802 > UBA4802 > JAFGJZ01 > JAEWVL01. Next base: position 4,970 of record JAEWVL010000102.1, on the reverse strand, counting down.
TTCTCAACGTGCTTGCAGCAATTCTGTGCGCTTACACGCTCTCGGTGCTGATCAACCAGACTGTTTTTCTTGCTTTTCTGAATAAAGCGCAACCCTCGGCGACCCACACCGGCAGCGAAAAAACGACGGACGGCTCAAAACCTCTTGTTTCGGTAGATACCATCCTCCAAAAAAACTTCTTCGAAAAAGCTGATGAGGTTTTTGAAGAGGGCGAAGCAGTACAAACAGAAAATACCGCCTCAAGCGACCTCGAGCTTCTTGGCACCATAACCGGCAGCTACTCCACGGCAAAAGCGCTCATCAGAAAAAAAAGCGGCAATACAAGCGATGTTTTCAAACATGGTGATGATGTATTCGGATACCGGCTCAAGTCAATACGTGACACCACCGTTCTTTTGCTTTCCGGTAAAACCGAAGTGATACTTGACATGTATCCCGTTGGCAAAACTGAAAACGCCGCGAGTTCCCCCTCAGAGGCGAAAGGCGGAACCATCAGTAAAACCTACAGCCGTGCGGAACTGATACAGGACACACAGAATAACCTTGACAACATGCTCAGAGGCATCAGAACAGGACCCTATCGTGAGAATAACGTGGTTGTAGGCTACGAACTGAAATCCGTATCATCAGCGAATCTTCTCTATAAATACGGTATGCGCAGCGGCGATATAATCCGCAGAATAAACGGGCATCCGATCGACAGTACGGCAAAACTAATGGAATTGTGGCAGCAGTTTCCGAAGGAATCGCGAGTTCTCATTGACATACAACGAAAAGGCGCTATAACGACATTCGATTTCACTATATCAGACTGATCAGGATTATTATGCATACATTATACAGAAAAAAAGTGATCGTATTGACATTGCTGCTGCTTGTTTCAATTTCGGCTGTTCTTGGCGTCGGCGGCGGGTTGCTTATGGCTCAGAGCAGAGGGATGGTATCCTTGAATTTCAACGATGTTGAAATTGCGGATTTCCTGAAAATGATGAGCGCTTACACCGGAAAAAACATCACCGTCTCGGATAAGGTCCGGGGCAAGATAACCCTGATATCGCAAAAAAAGATTCCGGCAGCCGAAGCCTACAATCTGATGGTCTCTATTCTTCAGGTTAAAGGTTACGCGGTAATCGAAACCGGCAATGTCATCAAGGTTGTCCCGCTCAACGAAGCCATACTCAACAACAATGAAGTCATCATCGACAACGACGACAAGGTTTCAGCGGTGGATGACCGTGCCGTAACCTACATTCTTTCGCTTGAATACGCCGATGCGGCCGAAATGTCACGCATTCTTAATACGATGAAATCGGCTTTTTCTCGAATCATCTTCTATGCGCCATTGAACGTCGTAATCATATCGGGAGTTTCATCTGAAATCGATGGATTGATTAAAATAGCGAGAGCGCTTGACGTAAAGCCGGCGAGCGATGAAGTACAGGCGGGCAATTCCGTTTCACAGGGAAATATACACGTATTTCATCTGCAAAACGCAAATGCGGAAGATCTCGCAAATGTTCTCTCCAGGGTACCTTTTTCTGAAACAGCGAAAATTGACACCACTCCGCAGGTAAGGGACTCCCGCCAGGCCGCGCAAACGACAAATCGCCAGCCGCAAACGCCGAAACCGCAAAGCAAATTGTCAATCGTTGCCAATAAAGAGACTAATTCCCTTATCATAACCGCAAACGCCGAGGAGTACTATTATATCAAAAAAGTGATCGATGAGCTTGATATCGTGCGTCAACAGGTGCTCATTGAAGCGCTTATAATCGAGGTGTCCGCCGAAAACGGATGGGGCTTCGGCATCAACTGGATGCTCGGCGATCAAAGCGGAAACAACATTTACGGTGGTTCACAGATTCTCGACACTTCTTCACTCGCGGGCAGTTCGACCAAGATATTGGGCAAAACGAGCAGTCTGCCCTTAAGTGAGGGCTTTCAGATAGGCTATATGCTTGACAGTGTCGATCTGGGATTCGTGCTTCTGAACGCACGTGCGAATGACGACAAGTTCAACGTTCTTTCCACACCACAAATACTGACTACCGACAATCAGGAGGCCGAGATCAATGTCGGCGAGGAATTCGCGATCCCCAGCAACAACAGGGTAAGTGAAGACGGCACCCTAACCTACAGCTATGAGTATAAATCCGCAGGGCTCAAGCTCAAGATTACCCCGCATATCACCAAGGGGGATATGATAACGCTTGATCTGTACCAGGAGGTAAACGACATCAAGAGCACCTCCTCCACCTCAACCGCTCCGCCGAATGTCACAAAACGTGATATCAAAACCAGAGTCTCGGTTCTTGATGGAAAAACCATCGTCGTCGGCGGCCTCATCAGCAATAAAAAGACCGAAACGGAATCAAAAGTTCCGATACTGGGAGATATTCCGCTTCTCGGCTGGCTCTTTAAGAATGTTACAGTCGAATACAAGAAAACGAATCTTCTTGTTTTTATTACACCGCGGGTTATGACAGACCCGAACAAGATCGATGCCCTTACCAAACAGAAAATTGAAGAACAGAAGATACTGCAAAAATAATTATGACTGAAGAAAAACAGATCCAGGCGCACTCTTTTCTGACATTTCTTCTTGAAAAGAACGCTATTGACGAAAAAACACATGATGCGATCCAGGAAGCCCGGCAGCTTGGCACAACATCCTGGATTGATCTTATTGTGAAACGCGATTATCTTTCAGCTTCGGATATCTATCCCCTTCTTTCCGAATATTACGACATTGCCTACGAGAAAACCCTCAATTTTGTCGATAAAAAAGAAATACTCAAAAATGTTCCACTTTCTTTTATCCGCAAACATCTGATCGTGCCCTTTCACATCAAGGCAAATACCATAACGGTTGCCATAACTGATCCTGCAAAATCCAGACTCCTGGACTCGCTGTCAGTTCTTCTGCCGGGATTCAAGCTTCAGGCGGTACTTGCAAGCGAAGAAGAGTGTTACCGGATTCTGGGCGAGCACTATGACGACCAGCAGAAAAAAGGATCTCACGATGAGCTTGAGAGTCTGAAAGACTCCGATCTGGACATGCTTGGAGCATCCTCTCTTTACGAAACCGAGGATATTCTCGATATGGCTAACGAGGCGCCGATCATACGCTTCGTGAACAGAATCATAACCGAAGCCGTTCAGGATCGCGCGAGTGATATCCATATCGAACCATATGAAAAAGAGCTTCTCGTGCGCTATCGGATAGACGGCATGCTGTACAAGATGCATAATCCACCGAAGAATCTGCAATCTGCGATCATATCCCGTATAAAAATCATGTCCAATTTGAACATTGCAGAGAACAGACTTCCGCAGGACGGCCGAATACAGCTGAAAATAGGCAAGAAGGACATCGATATCCGTGTCTCCGTCTTTCCGACTCATTATGGCGAGCGTGTCGTTCTTCGTCTTTTGAATAAATCAGATATGAGTTTTGAGCTTACGAGCATCGGTTTTTCAGAATCAATGCTCACTCAATTCGTACGGGTCATAGAAAAGCCGCACGGTATACTGCTCGTAACGGGCCCGACCGGCAGTGGAAAATCGACAACCCTTTACAGTGCGCTCTCCAGACTTAACACACCGGACGTCAACATTCTTACCGTTGAAGATCCTATCGAGTATCAGCTCTTCGGCATCGGTCAGATGCAGGTGCAGTCAAAAATAGGTTTGACCTTCGCATCGGGTCTTCGCTCTATTCTTCGGCAGGATCCGGACATCATCATGGTAGGAGAGATCCGTGACCTTGAGACCGCGGAAATTGCGGTCCAGTCGGCACTGACAGGGCACAAGGTTTTCTCGACAATACACACCAACGATGCCGCATCGGCAATAACGCGACTGGTCGACATGGGTGTCGAACCCTTTCTCATATCATCTTCAGTAAACGGTTTTCTTGCGCAAAGGCTTGTGCGAACAATTTGTTCCGAATGCCGCGAAAGCTACAAACCCGATCCCAAACAGCTGCAGGAACTCTCGATAAAGCCTTCTCAACTGAGCGGAGGAAAACTGTACCGGGGTAAAGGCTGTGAAAAATGCCTTAATACCGGTTACAGCGGCAGGACCGGCATTTACGAATTACTTGAGATGACAAATTCAATCAGACGGCTGGTTCTGTCCAATGCGGACTCTTCATCCATCAAAGATGAGGCGGTGAATCAGGGGATGATAACATTGCTTCAGGATGGCATATCCAAGGCCGTTCAGGGGATTACGACCATCGAAGAAGTCATGCGTGTGTCCGGTCTTTGATGTTTATATAATCTCCGTCGTACAGCCATTTAAGTTTTGTAATTGGAATCACTACAAAGGAACCTTGAATAATTGCAATGAAAAACGTGGCAAAATCATTAGGGGCTGGTCGCCTGCCGTTGGCAGGCTGCTCGCCCATGCATCCCGGGTGGTCTTGTTCGAGCTTCCCTCATGTCACTTTGTTGTGTAACTTTTCAGTCGGCAAGGGTACATTCGCATAGTTATAGTACGTATTGTATTTCAGACCGGTGAAAACCCTGTGAGATGTCAGCGGCGGGGTTTTGATAAGACAGAAAGCCCGCTCAATAAACCGTTGCAGAGGAAATCATGATTTATCAGTACCAGGCGATGAACAGCAAAGGGCAGAAGGTGCAAAACATCATCGATGCACCCAGTGAAGCCCGGGCAAAGCTGAAGCTGAAATCAAGCGGTCTGTATGTTATAAAAATTGCCCCTCAAAAAGAAGAGCAGAAAATTGTCAACGAAGGGCGCGGATTTGCGGCGCAAATACAGAAGCTATACTCATTCATCAACATGCGCATGAGTGCCAAACACGTGGGTATCTTTTCCCGTCAGCTGGCAACGCTGATCGGGGCCGGAATGCCGCTTTTAAACGCAATAAATGATATTCTCGAACAAACCGATGACCCTACCTTTAAACGCATTATCGGTGACATAAAGGACAATCTCGAGTCCGG
>JAEWVL010000258.1 GCA_023396665.1 Spirochaetota bacterium | reverse complement strand
GATCGGGAGAGTTTGAGATTATATCGAGGAGAATTGCGGGTTGAAACTGATTGTCGGATTCGGGAATCCCGGAGACAAGCATGTTAACAACAGGCAGAACATCGGATTTAAGGTTATCGAGATACTTGCGAATAATGCGAATGTTGATGTAAGAATAAAAAAGAAAAAATCGATAATCGGTCGCGGAAAGATAAAGAATCACGATGTGGTTCTTTTAAAGCCGCAGACTTTTGTAAATCTGATTGGTGAGTCTGTACTCTATATTGCATCTTTTTTGCGAATTGATGTTAAGGATATTATATGCGTTTTTGAGGATTCCACCATTGCTCTCGGTGAGCTTCGCGTCGATTACCTGGTGACGAATGTGGAGCATGAGGGTGTTAAATCCATGGAGCGAGGCCTTAAATCAGAAAAATTCGCCAAGGTTCGTATCGGAGTCGGGACACCGAGAAAAAAAGAAACTATGGAGTCCTATCTTCTGAAAGATTTCACCGATGATGAAAAGCTTATACTCATTGATGTGCTGAATAAATCAGAACGTGTTATTCTCGATTTGCTTGATCTTTCCATAGAAGATGTCCAAAACAAATATAATCCGGAAGGCGCACCTAAAATCAACAAGAGAGTTGTTACACTCCGCAAGATATAAGAAAGTGCGAATTTTCAGTAACAACCTTATTTTTGTTTTATTTTCCCTACTTCCGGATTGACAATTTTGAAACGATTCGCAAAATGACGGAAAATTCGGGGCGTAGCGCAGTCCGGTAGCGCATCTGGTTCGGGACTAGAGGGTCGAAGGTTCAAATCCTTTCGCCCCGACATTTTTTATTCTTTCCTGCCTAAGTTTACCAATCCATATTCAATAAAAATTTTCTCCATTTTATGTCCCATAACCTTGCCTTTTCTCCAAAAGTCTGTACTTTGAGCATATCACTATTCTGATCGGACGCATTTTCATAACTTTGTTGTGTCCTATTTCAACTGCTTGCCCCTGGAGATCTGATGGTTCGCTTTGTTTCGAGTCCCTCTGTTATTCGCAGTTCTGATGCTCTGCCGACCAGTGTCGAAGAGTATTTCGGAACGATCAGCTCCGCCGATGACCGCTTGACGATAGCCAGAATCATAAGCCCGGCCGGATGGAACGATGAAGGCTGTATTGCCAAATCCGATATGTATACGATTGTCTTGAAAGGCCATCTGCATGTTAAAACGAACGGTAGTGATATTCTTGTTACGAAAGGGCAGGGCGTTTATGTATCAAAAGGTGATTGGTTGCAGTTGGGAACTCCTTTTGAAGCGACTGAATATATAACTGTAATACATGAAGATTCTCAGTAGAGCGTATCGACATCATGAATTCTGAATTGATTCGAGCTCTACCCATTTGCTGTAAAGGGTTTCAAGCTTTTCTTCGCATTCTTTAAGTTCATCGTTCAAAAGAGGAATTCGTTCGGGCTCTTTTTGGTAGATGCCGGCGTCGCAAAGCAGTGCGGTAATCTCGTGTTTTCTTGCTTCCAGAGTTTCAATTTGTACGGGCAGTTCCGATAGTTCGGCTTTCTCTTTGAATGTCAGTTTTCGTTTGTTTACTGAGAACTGACTTTGCTCTTGTTGCGTCTTGTCCTGCCTCTGCTTCTTATTTCCGTTTGATTTCTCGCTTTTCGCCTTTTTTGTCGTATTCATCATGTCAAGCGACTGATACTCGCAGACGGTGTTTTCTTCAAAGCTGAAAATTCGTTCGCAGGTGTTGTTAACAAAATCCCGGTCGTGACTGACGATGATTACAGTTCCCTCGTATTCGTACAGAAGAGCTTCAAGAAGCTCAATTGTCTCTATATCGAGATCATTTGTCGGTTCGTCAAATACGAGTACATTTGCCGGCCTTGCAAAAAGGCGGGCGAGCATTAAACGATTTTTCTCACCACCAGAGAGAACCGAAACCTTTTCGTTTGATTTTTCGGGAGTAAAAAGAAAGTCCTGAAGATAACCGATCACGTGTTTTGTCCGGCCATTAATGCTGATATTCTCACCGCCGTCCGTAACGCTTTGACGAACGGTTTTGTTCTCGTCGAGTCCCTCTCTCATCTGGTCGAAATAGGCAATCTCCAGATTGGATCCGGTGCGAATAGTCCCTTCTCCGGGCAAGAGAAGACCGAGAAGTAATTTTATCAGTGTACTCTTTCCGCAACCGTTTTTGCCGACGATGGCGATATGATCACCTCTCATGATGCGTACCGAAAAACCGGATATGATCGGGGTATCGCCGTAGCCGAAACTCAGCATTTCTGCTTCGGCAATCATTTTTCCCGAGAGGGCGGCCTGATTGGATTCTATCTTTGCGCTGCCTTCAAGTTCACGTCGTGATTCGAACTGTTCACGAAGAGCATAAAGGGCGCGCACTCGTCCTTCATTTCTGGTTCGTCGCGCCTTAATACCCCGGCGAAGCCATGCTTCTTCCTGTGCAAGTTTTTTGTCGAATTGATCATTGCGATGTGCTTCAGCCGCAAGCCATGCCTCTTTGCGTTCAAGAAAAGTCCGGTAATCACAGTTCCAGTCAAACAGGTTGCCGCGATCGATTTCCACAATGCGACGCGCCACATTCGCAAGAAAAGAACGGTCGTGTGTTACAAAGAAAACAGTAATTCGTAATTTATTGATGATGGACTCGAGCCATTCGATAGACTCGATATCAAGATGGTTCGTGGGTTCGTCTAGAAACAGAATATGCGGATCGTGCGCAAGTGCGCGTGCAAGCAGCACCCGGCGTTTCATTCCGGCGGAAAGTGTTGAAAATGCAAGAGAAGGGTCAAGTGAGCATTGTGAAAGTATTTTGTCGATGTCGGCAGGATGATCTTTTGAAATTTCGCGGGTTACAATCTCGCCGATACTTCCCTGGAGATCCGGAACTTCCTGTTCAAGGGTGGCCGTGATGATGTCTTTAGCGCGAATGATTGTTCCCGAATCGGGTGTGATGCGGTTGTCGAGAAGTTTGACAAGGGTGGATTTCCCGGTGCCGTTTCTGCCGAGAAGACAGATTTTTTCTCCCTCTTGTATCTGAATTGAGACATTGTCGAGAATCACTTTACTGAAGGCGAGTGATACGTTTTGAAGAGTTATGAGAGCTATGACGAGCCTCTCATCAGTTCATTTTGTGTGAATCGGAAACTTCTTTGAGTTCCTTGATAAACACATCGATCTTAACAGGCGTACCGTTCTGTTCGCCGCGTCTTCTGACTGAAACCGTTCCCGACTCGGCTTCTTTTTTTCCGATGACGCAAACATAGGGGATTTTCGATGTAACGGCGTCACGCACCTTATATCCCATCGTTTCGTTACGTATATCTATTTCCGCACGAAGACCCTCAGCTTTCAGTTGTGCGACCAGAGAGCGTGCCGCAGCATCTTCATCATCGGAAACATTGATAACAACCGCCTGTACAGGAGACAGCCAAACGGGAAAAGCCCCCTTGTAGTGTTCGATGAGAATGCCGAAGAAACGTTCAAGCGAGCCTAGAAGTGCCCGGTGAATCATGATGGGCTGATGATCTTCCCCGTCTTTGCCCTTATAGGTAAGGTTGAATCGTTGCGGTTCCTGAAAATCAAGCTGCAGGGTAGACAATTGCCATTCGCGGTTGATCGCGTCTTTGATGCAGATATCGATCTTGGGGCCGTAAAATGCGCCATCACCCTCTTTTACCTTGAATGCAACGCCGACAGTTTCGAGAGACTCACGCAGCGCTTCGGTTGCCTTTTCCCAGAGATCATCCGATCCGACAGAACCCTCGAGTGGCCTTGTGGAAAGATAAACCTGAAAGTTCTCGAAACCGAAGCTTTTGAGCATATGAATTGAAAAATGAAAAGTCTCGATTACCGTTTCCTTGATCTGATCAAATCGGCAGAAGACATGTGCGTCATCCTGTGTAAAACCGCGTACGCGAAGCAGCCCGTGTAAGGTGCCTGACTTTTCGTATCTGTATACTGTTCCAAGCTCTGCCCAGCGGATGGGGAATTCCCGGTAACTTCGTATGCGCGATTTAAAAAGCATCAGGTGAAAGGGACAGTTCATCGGTTTGACGTAGTAATCCTCACCGTCTATATCCATCGGTGAATACATACCGTCTTTATAGAAACCGAGATGACCGGAAGTTTCCCAGAGTTGAGATCTGCCGATATGGGGGGTATATACGATGTCGTAACCGTTCTTATAGTGTTCTTTTCTCCAGAAATCTTCTACAACAACGCGAATACGGCCGCCTTTCGGCGTCCACATAATAAGGCCGGGGCCGACTTCATTACTCGTCTCAAACAGTCCGAGTTCAGCGCCGATTTTCCGGTGATCACGCTCCTTTGCCTCTTCAAGAAGGGCAAGATGTTCCTTGAGCTGCTTTTTGTCGGGAAAGGAAATTCCGTAAATGCGGGTGAGCATTTTATTTTTTTCGCTGCCGCGCCAGTAGGCACCGGCAATTTTCATCAGTTTGAATTCTTTGATATCTCCGGTATTTTTTACGTGGGGGCCGCGGCACAAATCGGCGAAATCGCCCTGCCGGTACAAGGTAAGTGTGTCATCGGTGATTTCAGTGATGAGTTCGGTCTTGTAAATCTCACCCTGAGTTTCAAACATTTTAAGAGCTTCGTTTTTTGGGATCACTTCTCGTGTCACGGCGATTTTCTCGTCTCTTATCTTTGCCATCTCGGTTTCGATTTTTTCGAGATCTTCACCGCTGAAAGATTCGGGTAGTTCGAAATCATAGTAAAAACCGGCTTCGATGGCCGGACCGATTGCCACCTTGGCTGTCGGATAAAGACGCTTTACCGCCTGAGCCATCAGATGTGACGTTGAGTGCCAGAATATCTGCTTGCCTTTAGGATCCCTGAAGGTGTGAACGGTAAGTGAAAAATTCTGTTGGGGTACAAAGGAAAGGTCTTTCGGATCATCGTCGACTGATGCGGCGATTGCAGCCTGTTGCAGGCCGGATCCGATCTTTCCAATGATTTCGTAAAGTGTGGAACCTTTTTCAACCTCCATAACTGAAGAGTCAGGAAGGGTTACTTTTAGAGGTTCCACGGCAGTGCTCCTTTTTTGCAATGTGGGCGATAATGGACTCGAACCATCGACCTTCTGCGTGTCGAGCAGACGCTCTAACCAGCTGAGCTAATCGCCCATGTCGTACCTTTCTGGGGGGACTGCTCTTTGAAGTCAAGATTTTTTTGGAAAAGTTCTTTCGCTCACCACTCATAGTCCCCTTCCGGGTGACCGCTGTAGGTTCTCTGTGTTATTTCCCGAATCGATCCGAAGAAACTAATACGAAAACGGTTGTTTTCAAGCGCATCAACATAGGTGCGTACAAGATCGCTGTTCTCGGTTTCGAGAATTACCGAAACGGATCCGTCGTGTTTGTTGCTTGCCGTAGCGGAAATGTTGAGACGGCGGGCAACCTGGGAACAGTAGTAACGGCAACCGACACCCTGTACTCTTCCTTTCAGTACGAGTTCAACCGGCATATCACTCTCCCGTGCGTATGCTCTTTTCGTAATTTTTGATTAACCAGCCTGCCAGAGGAATGCGGAAAAGGGCGACGGTTCTGTTTTCGGCACTTGTAATGGAAAGATGTTCGGGTGCGATCTCAAGGTTTTTCATCATCATGATGATGAAAATGATGCCGAGGCCGGCTCCTTCTTTGTTCGGATCTGTTTCTGTTTCTTCAAAATACTCGGTGATATTGCGGTAACATTCGGCGACTTTGAATTTTTTCTGTACGTTTTCGATCTCTATCTGTGTCATCTCTGCGGGGTTTTCAACGAGTATCTGCAGATACTCGTCACTGCCGAATTGCTCGATGCTCATGGTGAGCGTCACGGCGACATCTTTTTTTCTTGCCAGGTTTTCGAAATAGTCGATGCGGCGGGTCGATAATTCGAGTTTGAAAAGCTGTAAGGCTTTATGATAGGGAATAAGTTCGAGCGCGTTATTCTGCGGCGAGTACTGTTCAAAATAGAGGTTTTTATAGTTGGCTTTAATGGCATTGACGACAAGTTCGTTGATACAGGTCATGAGAGGCATGCGAAGGCGCAACATGCCGTATTTATCGAGCAGCATATCCAGATCGGACTGCAGCGAACATTTGAATTCGGTGTCGTTACAATGAGTCCTGTATGTTTTTTCAAACTTGGCCATGTATTACCTGTATAAACCGCTGTAATCGATTGCGGCTATTTCCCCAGTAATCAGGGGACGCATATTCTGCTGAATCAGCGCCAGCTCACCCGTAGAAGTCATTGCAGGGTAATCGACGTTGTAGTGCAGTCCGCGGCTCTCCTTTCGAGCGGCGGCACCGGTAATGATAAGCTTGGCTATAGTCACAAGATTTCGCAGCTCAATCAGTTTGTTTGAAAGAGTGCGTCTTCTGTAATAATCTGTAATCTCCTGTTCGAGAAAACGTATTCGTCGCAATGCCCGTTCCAGGCGAAGATTGGTTCTGACAATACCAACGTAATCCCACATGAGGCTTTTGATCTCTTCCGCATTGTGTTTGATCAGAATCCACTCCTCCTCGTCGAAGGTTCCCTCCTTGTTCCAGTCGGGAAACTTCGGTATCGCGCTAAGCGCCTGTATCTTCGACTGTGCATCCACGGACGCCTCATGGCTGAAAACAAGAGCCTCGAGCAGCGAATTTGACGCGAGACGGTTCGCACCGTGCACACCGGTACAGGCTGATTCGCCGCAAACATAGAGGTTTCTTATTGAACAGCGGCCATGTAGATCGGTAATAACCCCTCCGCAAAGATAATGTGCGGCCGGAACAACTGGAATCGGCTCTCTTGTCATGTCGATTCCGTTTTCGAGGCAACTTTCATAAATAAATGGAAAGCGCTTGGTAAGAAAATCGGCAGATTTGAAAGATATATCAAGAAATACGCAATTTTCACCGCTGTTTTTGAGTTCGGCATCGATCGCCCGTGCAACAATATCCCGGGGAGCCAGTTCTTTCATCGGATGAAGGTCGGCCATGAATCGTTTGCCGGCACCGTTCAGCAGGCGGGCTCCTTCACCTCTGACGGCCTCGCTGATGAGTAATGCCCGGTCTTCGTCTTTTTGTGTATACAGAGAAGTGGGGTGAAACTGCATAAACTCCATGTCGGCAATTTGTGCACCGGCCCGATAGGCCATCGCGATGCCGTCACCCGTGGCAATGGCGGGATTTGTCGTGTGTTTATAGACGCATCCGGCGCCGCCGGATGCGATCATGGTGATGCGTGCGCTGAAGGTGTGTATATCACGAGTCTTATTCTCAAGAACGTAAGCTCCGTAACAGGTGGGACCGGTGATGGGGTCGTATCCCCCTGAAAGCTGGTGCTCGGTAAGAAGGTCGATTGCCGTATGATCTTCGAATATCTGAATGGAAGAAATCTGCGCGATTTTATCGAGCAAGGCTCTTTCGACTTCGCGGCCTGTAGAATCGGCGGCGTGAATTATTCGATTGAACGAATGGCCGCCTTCTCGCCCCAGCGAAAGATGATCGGGAACCGGTGAATCCTCGGAAGTGGAAAAATGAACACCCCACTCGATAAGCTCGTAAATTCTCTGCGGGCCGTTTTCGACGATGCTGCGGACGGCGGCAATATTACAGCGGCCGACGCCCGAATTGAGGGTGTCAGAGATGTGTTTTTCGGTTGAATCGGCGGGATCGAGAACCGAGGCGATACCGCCCTGTGCGTAGTTTGTATTTGAATCGTTGTTCTTTTTTTTTGTGACGATGTTTACTGTACCGAATTGCGAGACCTTGATGGCGAAGGTTAAGCCGGCGATACCGCTTCCGATTACAAGAAAGTCCGATGAGTAAGATTTTGAGTTCACCGTTTTGTCCTTATGAAAAAATTATAGAAATTTGACTCGATCGCCGTTGCAAGCTCGTCGACACCGCTGTTGCGAAGTTGTGCCGCAAAAGCGTAGGTGTGCCGAACATTGGCCGGAACATTCGTCTTTCCCCGCACCGGTACGGGGGACAAGTACGGTGCGTCGGTTTCCAAAAGCAGGCGATCCAGAGGAATATACGCAGCAGCCTGCTGCAAATCAACGGCTTTTTTAAAGGTCAGGTTGCCCGCAAAGGAGATATACCAGCCTCTGTCGATTACCTTTTCAGCGTCATCGCGCGTACCGCCGAAGCAGTGAAATAAAACCCGTTCCGGGGAGAAATTGTCCAGAATTGCGAGTGTATCGTCCATAGCATCACGGCTGTGTATGACAAGGGGCATATCGTTTTGGTTTGCACTTTGCAGTTGTATTTCTAAAAGGAGCTGCTGGTTTTGTTTGTCGAATCCCGGGTAATGGTAGTCAAGACCGATCTCACCGATGGCAATGCATTTTTGATCTTCGCAACACGTGTCGATCGTTGAGACAAGTTCGGTTGTTCGTTCGCTGTCGAAACGATGTTCGGGGTGTAAGCCGGCGGTGTAATAGATAGCACTGTTGGCGGCGGCAAAATCACGCGACCAGAGTGTTGATTCTATGTCCGTGCCGATTTGAACAGCAGTTGTTATCTCATGTTGACGCATCTGTTCGAGAAGTTCTGAAATTGTGAGCCCTTCTTCGATGATCAGGTTAAAGTGAGCGTGTGAATCGATGTACATGGGCAGTAACCTCCGCAGCGACAGCACCATTATCAGCACTTTGTGCTTTTTGTAAACTGAATTACGCCCGAATGGATTGTGATTTAGTCTGTGTTGCGGGGTAAAATGAAAACTCTTGGCTGAAAGGGGGGATATATCGCCGATAATGAAGTGTGATCGGATGCGCTTTTAGCTGAGAAATATCCTGACAGATAAGCAACTGGCAATATAGGCAGAATTCTTGTGCAAGTACTGATTAGGGAGGATGTGCGGTGAGAATTGGCGTTACGGGTAATTATGCGTCGGGAAAAGGAACGGTCTGCTCGATTTTTGAAGAACTCGGGGGGATTGTCATCGATACCGATATCATCGCCAGGGAGATTGTCGAGAAAGGATCGCCGGCTCTCGTGAAAATTGCCGAATCTTTCGGTAAAGAGATGATAGATGACAACGGTGAACTCGACCGTAAGCGCCTCGCATCAGCGGTATTTACAAGTAAGGAGAGCGTGGAGAAGCTGAACGCCATTATGCACCCGCTGATTCTTGAGCTGACGCTTGCCAGAAGCGGGGGTGACGGTATGTTTTTTATCAATGCACCGCTATTGTTTGAAGCGCATTTTGACCGGCATATGGATTACATTATTCTGGTGTATTCACAGCGCGGTGTCGCCGCCGAAAGGGGAATGCGGCGCGACTCTATCAGCCACGAGCAGGTCGAATTGCGTACGGAACATCAATTTTCATTTAATGAAATCAGGGAAAAAGCCGACTTTATAATAGATAACAATGTAGATCTAATAAGAACACGGAAACAGGTTGAGAGACTATGGAAAACTATACAAATACTCAAACACCGGGATTAGGACGTGAGAAGAGCGTATACCTTGTGCATCTTGATAATGTGCGTATTGTCATTCTCTCCTGTATGCTGCTGGGTGTTATTGCGGTGTCATTTTTAATCGGGATGCATCTGTCAGGAAGTTCCGGCGACGATATCTACAGCGATACAGTGATTCGCAGCTCGTCGGTTGATGCGTCTGCGGCAGTTCCCGCGACAGCGGCTGGTGAGGATATTCTTGCAAAAGAGGGAAGCGCGCTTCCGGCGGCACCCGGTGAAGAAAAGCTTTCTGCCGGTGATCTACTTGCGACAGCACAGCCCGGTACGACGGTGCAAAGCCCTGCGCCGCTTGTGACCAAGCCGATTGATTCAGTTACACCGAAACCGAGCGCTGCGGCACCGAAGCCGGCTCAGCCGAAAGCCGCAAGCGTCAAAAAGACTGAAACTGCAGATAAGCCTAAGACTGTCGCCGTTTCGGCGCCGCAGCCGGCAGCCGAAAGTGCAAAAGCGGGATACAGCGTTCAGATCGCTTCATTTGACAGCAGGGATAAGGCGATGATCGAGTTTAACCATCTTCAGCGATTGAGCTATCAGCCGTATATCGACAAGGCCGATGTGAACGGAAAAACCTTCTTCAGGGTCAAGATCGGCCCGATTGCGACAAAAAGTGCCGCGATAGAGACTATGAACGAACTGCAGTCGACCGATAAATACAAGGACAGTTTCATCGTCTATCAGAAGTGATGATCAGGTAACAGAACAAGTGCTTAAGCGGGGCGGGGTCGTTTTCGTATCCCCCCTTTTTTTGTATACTTTATACACATGAAACGGCCGGCCGGACAGGGCGGCCGTTTTGTCTTGCAGCTGAATGGTTTTGCTGAGAAAGAACGCCTTATTCGCCGTATACGATGGTGACAAACTCTTCATATACGGGTATCAGCAGGAAGGGGGCTGATACGGAATAGACTCTGCCGTCGACGTTTTTAATTTTTGTGATGTTTCCCTGCTTCATGGCCGCACTGATGCTTGCGTCACCGTAGGATACCATTCCGAAAAAACACTGGCATGAGGCGTGACCCTTTCGGTAATTGTTTTCGGCTTCAGTTACCGAAAGTGTGTATTTTTGACGAGTCCAGTAGAAACCGTCGGGAAGGGGATCCTGTCTGGTGTTGTACATCGGTACTCTCAGCGTGGCCGAGCAGGAGCCGAGACCCGACAGAAGTACAAGAAGAGCGAAGCGTAAAACACGGTCGTATATACGGGGGGATAGGGATCGCTTACTCGCCATAGACATAGACCGTGTATTTCTGATAAGCGCCGAACAAAACGGAGAAATCCTCGTAATCAACATGGTGTATTTTCTTTATGTCGTTCTTGCTGGCAATGTTGTCGATGCTCGCATCGCCGCTCGCAACGATGCCGAGAATGCATACAACCGATGATTTTCCCGACTTGGAATACTCCTCGTTTGAGGTTCCGAAAAGAGGCCCTCTTGTGTTCGTGTAAAAAGCCCCTTTTGGTGTGGGCGTTGTGGAACAGCCGGCCGCAAGGATGCATGCGAAGATGAGCGATACGATGGCGTATTTTGTATTGCCCTTGGCGGATGATTTGCCCGCCGGGAAGACCTGTGCTTTATTATTCATTTGATTTCCCGCACTGTTGGTGTTTAAATTATTTATGGTCAACTCTGAAAATCAGCATAAGCTTTTCGAAACAGTTGATAAGTGCCGATTAAGCCATGCTTTGTGACCCGGGTCGCATGCACGAGCAGTTGACGCAGTCAAGGGCCAGGCAATTCAAAAATTTGCGGCCGGTGACAAGGGAACATCAGAATTTATTTATTTTGAGCTTCCCTTATAAAAATATTGATGTCTGAATATTAGACTTGTTGCGAATCTGGATATTGAGAGGGTTTGCCCCGCCCGTTGGGCGGGGCAAACCCATCGTTTATACCAGTTATGCAACAAGTCTATTCTTTATCGTGCGAATTGGAACAGATGAGGGAAAAATGTCAACATCGAAGTTGACTGAAAAGGAAGTTTTTATTTACTTGCCCGGAAAACCGGCGTTGAATAGCATTTCCAAGTCGGTTTTGCTATGATTAAGGTCGTATTGAAGTATTTTGACCGCAAAGGAGTTCATCATGTACAAGCAGCAATCATTTCTGTCTTTCTGGGCGGTCAAACTTGCCATTGTTAACGTAGCCGTCTTCGCTCTTCAGAACATGGACGTGTATCCGGCAATTATGAATTCACTCGTTCTTGTTCCCGATAGTGTTATCGGAAAACTGGCGATATGGCAGCCTTTCACCTATATGTTTTTGCACGGCGGTACGATGCATTTGTTCTGGAACATGTACATGCTCGTAATGTTCGGCATACCGGTCGAGGAAGAGATCGGGTCTTTGAAGTTTCTTCTGTATTATCTGTTTTGCGGTACCGGTGCGGGAGTGGTAATTTTCATTATCGGTCTTGTTGCCGGCGGCTCTTCATTATTTGCGGGAACAATCGGCGCTTCGGGGGCATTGTTCGGTGTGCTGGTAGCCTTTGCGGTGCTTTTTCCCGATGCGGTATTGCTTCTTTTCTTCGTTATTCCGATCAAGGCGAAGTACATGGTGTTTCTTTACGCCGGTCTTGAGCTTTTTCTGGAACTCAGCGGCCGCCAGCCGAACGTCAGTCATATCGGTCATCTCGGGGGCATTTTGTGTGCGTTCATCTGGTTTCTGTTATTCGGCAAACCCCATCGAAAGGGGGGGATCGGCATCGTTGAGGAGACGATTAATGATATGGTCAGCGAAAACGAGCGCCGGATCGAACTGAAACGTGAAGACCGGCGAAGGCGCGAGCTGTATGCACGCATCAGCGCCAGCGGGGAAATCGACTCGCTAGGCGATGATGATTACCAGTACATCATGCACCTGAATATTTTGTACGATACGAATGTCGCCTACGATGCGGGAGCTGAGACGATGAGTGAACATCAGTTCATATCGGCCGTAAGGGATATCGTGCATCTGTGAGAATGAGAATGCGCGGCCAGCTGTTTGTGAAAAGGGTTGCGGGGCGCTTATGAATGTTTGCCGAGCGCGGCTTGCAGGCTGCTCTGTGAGCCTTTTTCAACAGGCTGATGAAGACTTCGGGTCTGTTTCTTTTCGCTATTGTTTACTGATGTGACATAAGAACTGATGTTTTCGATCACATCCAGCTGATAGCCTTCTGACCATTTCAGCGGTATATTCCATTCGCAGTTATCTATTTCAATAAAAAGGGAGATGCCGTCTTCCTGGGCTATGTAACATGCACCCCGAAACGCCCATTCCTCTCCCTCTGCATGCATATGATTGTCAAAATCGATAAAGGACCGCTGCACTCTGTAGACTTTATTGGGGTACAGATGACGGAAGGTATTGTTATACCTGCGATATGTTCCCTTCGGGTAGGGTCCGTTCATTAATCAGCAACCTCTTCTGATAAAATACTGCAAACCTGCAGTGATGAGCACTCCCGCCATTGTCGCCGCGCGAAAAATTATGCGCAAAAGCCCGCAACAAATTAAAACCGGACATCGCGAGCCGCAAAACACAG
>JAEWVL010000087.1 GCA_023396665.1 Spirochaetota bacterium | reverse complement strand
CGCTTGAAGCGACCCTGATCTTTTACGAAAGGCGAAACGAAAGCTCTCGCAAGCGAAAGAACGATGATGGCGAAAATGGAATTATTCAGCGGGGGGAAAAAGCGCTGCGAGACGGGAAACGCATAGAATACCTGCAGCAGATATGACGCGAAGGTAATGACATTGATCAGTGTGATCGAAGCCGAAGCAATCAGTTTGTATACGAGATCCTCACGGCGGGTACGGATATACTCCGCGCCGAGAATATAGACCATCATCGAAAACAATGCGGCCTGCAGAAGGTGCAATATCGCCAGGCCTCCCGGTGTTGAAAGGAAAAGGAGGATTCTCATCGATTAAGCAGCCAGTTCAATCCCAAATAAATATAAAAAGAGCCGACACAGAAAACACTTATGGAAAAAACCATCTTCAGCAACCTGTCAGGAAGATAGCGCGCGACATAGGGACCGATCTGTCCCCCCAGAATAACACCGGCCGCGGTGTATATCCACAAATGCGGCAAAATCAGACCCGCATGCAGATTGAGAATGGTGATAATCCAGTCACCTGTCGCTTCGACGAAAATTGCCGTTGCGTTCGCCCTCTTCGTCTTGATCCTGAGACCTTTCTCGAGTACGGGCTGCGCGAGTTCGCATATCCCCGTACCGGTCGCCGCCGAGAAAAAACCTCCCACCGGGGGAACCCACAGATAGCTGTACATCTCTTCAATCGGGACATTTTCTCGAGTACCGAATGAGCGTTTGATGGCTCCGGCAAGCTGTACCGTTGCCAGAAAGAATATGATTATTCCGAGAATGAGTTTCAGCAAATTGCCATTGATAACGAGAAGCGCGAAATTTCCGAGAACCACGCCGGGAATGGTGAGCATAATCATCGTAAACCCGACTGAAAGTTCAATCTTGTTATAAAAGAGATAGCGCAAGGCGCCGCTGGTCATCCCAACGGTCTCTGTGGCTATACCGGTCGCAACCGAATTCTGAACCGGTAATTTCAGAAAGATATTGTATATCGGCTGAAAAATGACCCCGCCGGAAAACCCGGAGGAATTCGCCAATATGGCTATCACCACCGAAACGGGGAACATATACCAGTACTGAAACCAGGAAGCATCAAGTTCGAAAAAGAAAAAATCTATCATTGGCACCTCAAATAGTCGACCCGCCGCTCTATCGGTAATGGCTGAGTGTCTCGTCAATTTCCTTCTGTGTAACCGCCGAAGAAATAGTATATTTTGTATAAGTATTCATAAAACTATGCAAATAGTTGATCTTTTCGTTCATCTTGTCAAGAATACTCTCGACACTTCTGTTTAAATCGAGAATGCGTTTGAATTCGGCGATTTTCATGCGTTTGTTTCTGAGAGCATCATCCGTGGTCTCATGTTCAAGTATCTGTCCGATCATGGAGACGGCAAAGGCGAGCTGTACGTTATAATTATCGAGCTCGCGCCGAACCTGGGTAATCATGTCCTGCATGTTTATGTTCATATCGTTGATCAGTTCGGCAAGCTGACCTATCTCATCCTCGGACATGACCGGTGCATGAGCATTGAGATCACCCGCGGCAATGCGCTTCGTCGCCTCGACCAGCCCGTCCATCGGAACAACGATATCACGCACAAAAAGCGTCAGTGCGCCGAATATGCTTCCCATGACAACAATCAGCATGAGTATCATGCGGTTTCGCATATTGTTCAGCGGTCGGCGTATGACATGGGGATCGATTTTTTCCATTTCAGCCACGGCATCGGGGGTCATGATTTTTTTCGCTTCGTCGATATAGGCAGCGGTAACCTGCGTTCTGAGACGTGCCGAACTCATCTCAAGAATGATCTGCGCCGAAACAGATATTGACACGATGGCTACCAGAAGAAAGTAGAGCAGTAATTTTTTCTTGAGCCTTGAAGCCTGTTTTTCAGTGTTCTTTCCGAATAAATCCAAAAGGATCGGCATTTTCTTCATTAAATGACTCCTGTAAACAAGCGCAATAGCATACGGGCGTTAGCGATTCATATCACAAAAAGGAAATTTGTAAAGGTATTTTTACTGATTAGGCGCTCAGAAGTATCATTCCTGGCTGCGGGTTTTGTTCTCGGCATACCACTCGACAGCCATTCGCGTGAGATCGGATGAATTCTGCAGGGACAGCTTTTCCCGTATATTTCTACGGTGAGATTCGACTGTATTTTTATTCAAACCGGTAATACGACATATTTCACTGCGTTTGTGACCCTGCCCAATCAGCTTAAATATATCAAGCTCGCGATTCGACAGCAGGGAAAGGACATCCTCGGTTCCCGCAATATGTCGTGCGGCTATGAGGCCTGAAAGACGGTCACTGATATAGATTTCCCCCTTCATTACGGTGCGAATGGCACTGACAATCTTTTCCGATGCCTCGTCTTTCGCGACATATCCCCTCGCACCGGCACGAACAGCGCGTTCTGCATACAGGGAACCGTCATCCATCGAAATAACCAGAGTCTTGACCTGCGGCATTTTCTGGCGGATTTGCGCTATAAGTTCAATCCCGTTCACCGGCCCTTTGAGTTCAATGTCAATCAAAGCAAGATCCGGATTCTTGCGTTCAACCAGTCCGATGGCTTCCTCGGCACTTTCCGCTTCTGCAACCACCCTGATATCCTGTTCGGTCTCAAGAATTGATCTGATTCCTTTGCGTACAACAGGATGATCATCCACTATCATAACACGCATTATATTCCTCCATCGGGAGCATAGGAAAGACGCACCGATGTACCAGAAGGCGTCGAATCAATTGAAAAATCAGCTCCTATCATGTCTGCTCTGTATTTCATTATATTTAGTCCCAGTCCATCACCGTCCGTCTTACGAATAAAGCCGCTGCCATTATCGGCAATAACTATTTCGACATGTCTGCCTTTTTGTTTTGCGTTCACTCTGATCGAAGTCGCCTTAGAATGCTTAACCGCATTATTTATCGATTCCTGAATTATGCGGAACAACTGCAGGGTTTCGAAACTGCTGGGAGAAAGAGAACCATCATGTACGAACTCGCAGGTTATTCCGTACAACTGCCTTGTGGTGTTCACCAGCTGTTCTACCATCATCGGCAATCTGTTGTTTTCTCCCGAGGGGATAACAAGACCTTTTGAAAGCTGCCGGCATTGAACAGTCGCCTCCCGAACCAGCTCAACGGCACTCGCCAGTTCATGATCACAGACGCTCGGGTTCTTTTGAGTTTTCTTTTGCGCCGAGCTGAGAAGAAAGGAGACTCCTGTCAGAATCTGCCCGAGACTGTCATGCAGTTCCTGGCCGAGCGACTGCCGCTCACGTTCGCTTATCATAATAATTTCTCTTTCGAGACGACGCAGCTCCCGGGCGACCTCATTCTTCGCAACAGTCTTGCCGATAAGCTCCGACACGGTGGAGACCAGTTCCGCCTCCTCCTGATTGAGCAGATCGCCGGTTACGAATCCCTTCGTGATGTTGAAAAAAAGCGTGATGGTTCCAACGACACTTCCATTGACAATGATGGTGTTCGTATAATGAAAATCCGATTCAGTACAGCGTTTCGACTGAACAGTCTGATCCCCGTATTCGATACACACGGAAGTGTTGACCCTGACAAGCGCGCGGGAAAGCGCGTCGGCTATTTTTTGCAGCAACGTAACAAAGGATTCATTGTCATCGCTTTCTTCAAGGCATCTCGAAACCGTATAAAGACAATTCAGTTCACGAATTTTCTGATTGAGAAGCAGCGTCGTATTCTGAATCTCAAGCTCGTTTTCCTTGCGCTCGGTGATATCCTCGCATATGAACTGATACTCGGTCAGCTCATAACCGGTATACAGGCCCTGGCAGACCCAGCGCTGCCAGAGAGCTTCGCCAGCACCTTCAACCTTGAACTCTGACATCACAATCGGCATCTTGAAATTGATTTTTTTCAGAATAGTATCCAAAATAGAATAAGAATTGTGCTGTAACAGACTGAAAAAAGAATTACTGTCGCCGATAAAGCCCGAAAAATATTCTTCAAAATTGCCATTACAAAAGTTGATAGTTCCGTCCGGCATGAAACGGCAAATCATCTGCGGCAGATTCTCAACGATGCTGTGATAACGATACTCGCTTTCCTGCAGTTTCCTGTCTGAAATGCATTTGTAATACGCGATATCGATCGCTATTCTGAGCTGTTCATTCGTAGCGGGCTTCAGAATATAACCGTATGGTTCGAGTTTAAGGATTTTTTTTACAGTTTCACTGTCAGAAAAAGAGGTCAGAAATATACAGGGGATATGCTTTATCCTGCGCACCTGTGTCGCGGTCTGAATTCCGTCAAGTTCACCGCCTAGCTCGATATCGACGAGAATTATATCCGGAGTGCCGCTTGTCAGGTAGTCGAGCAGATCCTCTCCGCATGAGAAGACCTTTGCGGGATTATAGCCCAGCTTTTTCAGAGAGGCGACAAGATCATGCACAACAAGGTTGTCATCCTCGACGACAACGATATTGAGATTCAGCGTTTCATTTTCCATAGCCGGCTCTGTCCCGGTGACTATTTTGAAAGCTCATTGATGTAATGGTCATAGATAACCCTGGCGTTGGGTTCGATTTCAATTATTTCACAACCTATTTTGATGATCTTGTTCTCGAGAAGACCGATATTGCGAACAATCGCAAATACAGGTATTCGCAAATTATCGGGAAAAAGAATTTCAAAATGGATATAACTCTTCTCCTGAAAATAGCGGATATAGGTGCGATCCTTGAATACAATGCCTATTCCGTTTTTTGAAAGATCACTTACAAGCAGATTCTCTTCAAGCGTCTTGAACACCGCCTGCTGAATAAACATTTTTTCCGCCTGTTTCGTAAGGCGAACGAGAATGTCGATTATCTCGGTGCCGAAAGGGACAAGGTGATTCACCTGCAGATAGGCGAAAGGTATCGAGTTTTTATAAAGAACCGGCGCCGCCGCTTCCGATACAAACTGCTTGCGGTTTATCAGAAAATAATCTTTCAGAAAAATGTCATCATGGTAAAATTTGTGAAAGGGATCGTGCTTATCGAGTTCCCGGATATCGCGTATGCAGTAGGCGGCTTTTCTGTCGTAGAAATAACGCATACGCGGATCGCTCATACCTTCATTGATCTGGTAGTACTTCTTGTTCTGCACGCTCTGTCCGAGACTGTTGAAAAGAGCGAGTTTTATCAGCTCACATTTTCGCGTCTCAAATGCGAGTGTTTTCTCGATAATAAAATCGGAAATAATTTTGGTTACGAAAAAAAGGTGCCTGCTGGACTGCATCGAAACACGCTCTTCGGCCCGACCGGCGGTGATAATCTGCATCTTCATACAGGTGAAAAGATAAATATCCTCACTCTTTGTCGAAACATACTCGAGTTGCGCATATATCGTCTGACCGGGCAGCCGGCAGAAAATGATACATTGCTGCGGCATCTTTTTTATCAGCGGAATTTTCAAGGCTACCTGCGGGGAAACATAGCCGACAAAAGCAATTTTAAAATTTCCATTGGTGGTTTTGAGAAAAACATCACCCTTTGCGAAGTAAGAGGAGAAAAATCCGGCACATTGCCGCTCATCAGTTATAGTCTGTATCGAAGATGGCATAGTATTCTACAGTTGTCCCGAAAGCATTTTTATCATTTCCTTGAGATCCTCTAACTCGTGAAGCGTCTGTTGCAAGGGTTTGTTTTCGGCAAGAGCCTTCCGGTAATTTTTCAGAAGTTCATCCATGGCTTCTTCAAGTTCGATGGCACCACTTTCATAGTAGTTCTGCTCAATGGCCGCTGTATCTCCGTATTTGGCTGATGAAACCTCAAGCGTATCAAGATCGACTATCTCACCCCATACGGGAACCATCGCATTGACGCCAAATCGCTCTCTGAGCTCCCTTCCGAAATTCTCGGAGGCTTCCTCCTCTCCATGAACGACGAACACAAGAGTCTCTTTTTTAACGCCTCCTGAAACCCAGGAAAGAAGACGGTCACGGTCAGCATGACCCGAAAACCCTCCGAGGGTAAAGATGGATGCGTTAACAAGAACATCGTCACCGTAGATCTTAACACGCCGTATTCCCTCGACGAGCATTCGTCCGAGAGTCCCCTGCGCCTGATAACCGACAAAAATGACACTCGATTCCGGTTTATATAAATTGTTCTGCAAATGATACTTTATGCGGCCGGCAGTACACATACCAGAGGCTGATATGATTATCGAGCCCTTCGAATGCATCGTCAGATATTTTGATTCCTCTTTGGTGCGAACAAACTTGAGAGAAGGGAAATCAAGAGGACTTGCGCCCTGGGAAAAGAGGGCCTTCGTCTCATCATCAAAACAATCGATGTTATTGCGAAATATCTCTGTAGCGGAAACGGCCAATGGCGAATCGATATAGACGGGTACCGGTGGCACCTCTTTCGCCCTGATCATCTTTGACAGCTCGTATATGATCTCCTGCGTTCTTTCCACGGCAAAGGAGGGAATAACGATATTGCCGTTTCGGTTGTAGGTGGAATTGATGATCTCCTTGAATTCTTCGTAGGTATCCGTTTTGCTCTTATGCAAACGATCACCATAGGTTGATTCGATTAGCAGAACATCGGCGCCTTCAAAGGGTTCTGCATCACGCAGCAAAGCCTGGTTGTTGGGACCGAGGTCACCGGAAAAAACGATACGTTTTGTCTTTCCTTTTTCTGTTGCTTCCATCTCGATGAATGCGGAACCGAGAATATGGCCGGCATCACGAAAACGCGCACGAACTTGCGGAACGACCTGGAAAAAATCTCCGTATTGCACCGGCACAAGACGCTCTATCGAGCGATAGGCATCCTCTTCGGTGTACAGCGGATCAACAAAGGGAGCTCCGACCTTTTTGTTTTTCTTGTTTATGAACTCCGCATCCATTTGCTGTATATGCGCCGAATCCGGCAACATGACTTTCAACAGGTCACAGCTTGCCTTCGTCGCAAAAATCGGACCCCGAAACCCGTCATGCACCAGTTTGGGGATAAGACCGCTATGGTCGATGTGCGCGTGAGTGAGTACGAGTGCCTGAATCTCTTCGGGTGCGTAGATCAACTGAAGGTGATTGCGCCGGCGAAGCTCACTGGTA
The DNA here is from genome assembly GCA_023396665.1 of Spirochaetota bacterium. Lineage (GTDB taxonomy): Bacteria > Spirochaetota > UBA4802 > UBA4802 > JAFGJZ01 > JAEWVL01. Next base: position 4,796 of record JAEWVL010000087.1, on the reverse strand, counting down.
CCCTGAAACATGCCGCAATCGACCATCACGGTAAAATCATCGGTTTTCAGAATATATGAAGATCCTGTGACAGTACGTGCCGCTCCGACAAACTCAATCTTCATCGTGTTCTCCTATGGATTATGGTGTTCTTCGGCCGCACGAACAGCTTTCGAAAACGAAGCAGCCATAGAGATAATGTAAGGCCATTGAATGCGTATTACCAGCAAAAAAAATAGTGCTGACACTATTCGCTATCCCGAACTATCTTCCCGTCCACCAGCGTTATCGTCCGATCCGTTCGGGCGGCAATTGTTGTATCGTGAGTTACGATGATAATGGTCGATGCGGATTCTTTCGCATAATCAAAAAGAAGATCAATCAGCATATTGCTGTTTTTTGTATCCAGGCTTCCCGTCGGTTCATCGGCAAGAATCAGATCGGGGCTGCCGACAATCGCCCGGGCTACAGCAGTTCTCTGGCACTCACCGCCGCTCATCTCTGCCGGCTTGTGTGATATCCGTGAAGACAGTCCCAGACGATCGAGCATGGCCAAAGCGGCCTTCTTTGCCCTTGAGGGCATCATCCGTCTGATCAGAAGCGGCATCATGACGTTTTCCAGCGCCGTGAATTCAGGAAGCAGGTTGTGCATCTGAAAAATATATCCCATCGTACGGTTTCTGAAACCGGAAAGATCCTCGATACTGAAACCGGACACTTCACGACCGTTTATACGCAGTGAACCGCGCTGAAAGGTATCGAGACAACCGATACAATTGAGCAGTGTGGATTTTCCCGCACCTGAGGGTCCGATGACAGAAACGCGCTCTCCGCGTTTTACGCTCAGCGACAGCGAATCGAGCACCGTAATGGTATTTCTGCCCGCACCGTATTTTTTTACCACCGAATCGATCGATATCAGAACATCACTCATAGCGGATGATCTCCACAGGTTTTAGTCGTGAGGCATGCCATGCGGGAAAGACCGCAGAGACTGTCGAAAGAAAAAGCGCCGCCACCGCTATAAAAATAATGAAAGGGAGATGTATTTCTGTCGGGATCTTGTCAATGTAATAGACATGTTTCGGCACAATGGATACCTCGAGAAAGGGTCCCACCCGAAAGGTCAGCGAGATAAAGGACAACAGCGAGTTAATAGAGTTTTCTATGGCACCAATGATCGCTTCAAGATTAATTGCAGCGGCAAGTCCAAAGCTTATGCCGGAAACGGTGCCGATTAAACCGATGAGAAATCCTTCAAGAACGAATATCGTCATGATCGATATCTGACTGGCTCCCATCGACTTTAACACACCGATAGCACGGCGTTTTTCCATTACGACCATGACCAGGGTGCCCATAATCGTAAACCCGGCGGAAAGAATTACAAGAAAAAGAATTATCGTCATTATCAGCTTCTCGAGACGAAGTGCATAAAAAAGATTCTGGTTTCGCTCTTCAGACGTAAACACCTGATACTGGTAACCGAGCTTGCCCTGAATACGACCGGCAACCGCGTCCATTGCGAAGACATCCCGTATCTTTACCCCTATTCCCCACACCTTGTTCTCGATACCGTATAGTTTCTGCGCGGCAGGAAGGGAGACGAGAAGAAGCCGGGTATCATATTCGTAATATCCCGTCTTGAAGTAACCGGCGACGGTAAACCTGACCGCTGATGGCGTTGATCCGGTTCGAGTATCGAAATCACCCTTTGCAACGATCAGTTCCAGCTGATCACCGATCTGGAGGCGTGAAGAAAAAGCCAGCTCTTCACCGATGTAGATCTGATCGTCTGAAGTGAATTTTCCGTCTCCGTTAATGACGAATTTCGCCAGATCGGGATGCAAAGCGGAGGCATCACCGGCACCGCGAACGAAAATGGCCTGAATCTTGTCACCCGAACGGAGTATGCCCTGTCCCTGAAAATAAGGCATGACAGAAACGACATCGGGATCTTCGCTTATCGTTGCGGCTACCGCATCGTAATCACCGATCGCGTCAATTTTGAAGGTTTCTTCGTCATAGCCGTTTACCGTCAAGTGTGAATCGACGTCGAGAATCTTGTCTTTGATCTGCGCCTGAAAACCATTCATCACCGAGGTGACGACCACAAGAACAAATACACCGAGGAAAACGATTATAATTGAAAGAAGCGTGTTAAATGAGATAAAGGCCTGATTCTTTTTGGATTTCAGATATCTGAAACCGATAATTAACTCGTACAGAAACATAGGGTAACCCGCGGGTGATCTACTTTATAACTTTGCTATCGACCAACAGCTGCCGATACTGGGAGTATGGATCATATTAGTGGGTAATTCGATCCTATAAGCCGTCAAAGATACTGAAACGCCAAAGGGATTACGTCAAGAAAAAAAGACTTCTCTTCCTGCCATGTTCTTATGTCACCTGTTATTTTCTTGACCTCAAAGATTCGCTGCTTAAGCATGACGCTGTTGTTCTTATGCAACTGACGCCTGACAAAGGCTTTCGTTGCGCCCCGCATGACGGACAATGCGCGATTGATTAGCAGTAACGAAATAAACTGAGGTGAATTGCATATATGAAAAGAATTACTTTACTGTGCGCAGGCACAATCGCCGTTCTGTGTTCATTTCTGGCGCACGCGAACGCGAACAACACACAGCTGAACCGCATCAATCACTTTTTTGATTCGGCCGACAACTACACGCTGGTACTGAAACACTCCACAGAATTTCCAAAACTGACCATAACAACACATACGGTTCAACCCGGTGACAACTACTGGAAAATCGCAAAGGCTCATAATGTCAACATTGACACGCTTATCGCAGCCAATCCCTACTGGACAGATCTTATCGCCAAAAGCGGCGAGGAAGTGATTATACCATCAAGAAAAGGGGTATTGCTCTACATTGAAGACACGGCCGATATAAGCAAAATAGCGGAATTGTTCGGAAGCGAACCTTCCGAGATAGAGGTGCAGCGCTTTCCCACCTACTTCGCGTACATGAAACAGTTCACAAACAATCCTCTTCCCATCGCCGTATTCATACCGGACAAAAAACCCCTCGCCGACATTCTGACAGATGAGCTGGCCGAGGAGTATCTTCTTCGTGAAAAATTCCGTTCACCTCTCGGCGGTCGGCTCAGTTCGCACTACGGAATGCGAAAACACCCGATTTTTCAGAGAAACCGTTTTCATAACGGTCTCGACATCGCGGCCAGGCGCGGCACCTATGTCGGTGCGGCTCGGGACGGCGTTGTCGCCGCTACCGGATGGATGGGCGGCTATGGCAAGGCGGTCATCATCGTGCACGATGACGGCTTCAAAACCCTATACGGGCATCTCTCGGTAATCTCGGTTCGGCAGGGAGCGCGTGTGAAAACGGGGCAATTGATCGGCAGAGTGGGATCGACCGGCTATTCAACCGGACCGCATTTGCATTTTACCGTATGGCAAAACGGGCGCCTTCTCAATCCCCTCAAAATTCTCTGGTAAGCAAACCCAATGTATGATTTTTTTCGCGATAAGGTAACGAAGGATTGTCCCTTCGTTACCGAGGCAATGATAGAAAAACTGTACACCATGCATACGATGCTGGTCAAGTACAACGACGAGTTTGACTTGTCACGAATCAAGAACGAACGCGAGATGGTGATCAAGCACTTTGTCGATTCGCTCATCATCCTCAAATACATCAAACTTCCCGAATCTCTCGTCGATATCGGCACCGGCGCGGGTTTTCCCGGGCTTCCACTGGCGATATGCAATCCGCAGACCCATTTTATTCTCGCCGAACCGAAAGGGCGGCGTGTCGATTTCATGGAGATGGTCAAAACGGCGACCGGCATCAGCAATATTGAAATATACCCGCACAAGGTGAACGAGAAGACAAATTTTGAGGTCGGGGGGGTAATCACCCGCGCCTTCGAAACGATCGAGACCACCATGAACAGGGCCCGTTTTCTTCCACCACAGGGGATGCTCATCTTTCTGAAGGGTCCCGGTGCGGACGAGGATCTGGCCGAACTTTCGCAGGAAAATCGCGAGGCATTTCGGCAGAGAAACGACATACACTATTTTCTGCCGGGAACGCCCTACGAACGCCGTCTGCTCGTATTTGAAAAGACTTCGCAAAAACTGAGCAAGAGCTTTCTTCTCTCTGAAAATCCCTATATGACCGCAGGACTCAATATCACATCTGCTGAGAACAAGCATTTTAAAGCGCTGAAAAAAGTTGTTGCCCCGGGAGGTCTTAAGAAATCCGGCATGACGATGGTTTGCGGCAAAAAACAAATCTGCGACGTGCACCGCTTATATAGTGACAGCGTAAAATATCTTGTACTGCCCGAGGCTCATGTCGAAAACGATGCCCGGGTACTTGAAATAATATCGAAAGAAGAACAATCGCAACGACTTCTGCTTTTGCAGAAATCGCTTTATCGCGAATTGGATGTTCTCGAGACGGGAGGGCCGCTGCTGTTTATCGGTTTACCGGAAATATTCGCTCTCGAGACCTTTACCGAGTGGAATGCGTCATTGATTTGCATTACCCCCTTTCAGGATCCACAGAATCTCGGCAGCGTCGTACGCAGTGCCGCAGCCTTCGGCGTGCACAACATCGTCATCACCGAATCCACAGTCAACCCCTATCATCCCCGCTCGATCAGGGCATCAAGCGCGGCGGTATTTCTGTGCAAGTTCTTTAAAACAAAAGACATCGATTCCGGCCTTGATTTTCTCGAGGCGGGGGGATACCAGATCGTCGCACTCGACAAGAGCGGCAGCCCCATCGATGGCATATCGCCGGCGGGTCCGCTTTGCCTGC
>JAEWVL010000049.1 GCA_023396665.1 Spirochaetota bacterium | reverse complement strand
CCGGACTGATGGGCGCCGGCCGTACCGAAATCGCCATGAGTCTTTTCGGGAAGTCATGGGGTCAGAAACATTCGGGCACCGTTATCAAGGACAAACGTCAAATTCATCTTAACAATGTTTCAGATGCAATAAAAAACGGTATCGCCTATCTGACAGAGGACCGCAAGAGCTATGGTCTTATTCTCATCAACAACATCATGAGAAATCTTACCCTTTCAAGCCTCGCCTCTTTCAGCAACAACGGTGTCATCAATGACAACGAAGAGGTGTTGACATCCAACAGTTATAAGGATAAATTGAGCATCAAATGCCACGGACTCGAACAGAAGGTCGAGGATCTCTCGGGAGGAAACCAGCAAAAGGTTGTTCTCGGCAAATGCATCATGGCCGGCCCCGATATTCTGATACTTGATGAACCGACCCGGGGAATTGACGTCGGTGCGAAATACGAAATTTACACCATCATCAACAGTCTGGTCGCGGAAGGAAAATCGGTAATCATGATTTCTTCGGAGATGCCGGAACTGCTCGGCATGTGCGACAGGATATATGTCATCACCGAAGGCACCATCGCGGGAGAGCTAGACAGAAAAGAAGCCACCCAGGAAGGCATCATGAAATGCATCATATCACATCAGCGGGAACGGAGTATCAAAGATGACAGGAATTAAAGGCTACTTTAAAAACAATATTCGTCAATACGGCATGATTATCGCACTGGTAACCATCATGCTTCTGTTTCAGATATTAACGGGCGGCATTCTATTTAAGCCGATGAATATCACCAACCTCGTTCTGCAGAACGCCTACGTTCTTATTCTGGCGGTCGGCATGCTTCTTGCGATAATCACCGGAAACATCGACCTCTCTGTCGGTTCGGTCGTCGCCTTTGTCGGAGCGCTGTCGGCGGTGATGATGGTGAACATGAAAATGCCGGTCGTGCCGGCCGTTGCCATCTCGCTTCTTATCGGACTGGCCGCGGGGGCTTTTCAGGGTTTATTCATCGCCTATTTCAAGATTCCCCCTTTCATCGTAACACTGGCGGGCATGCTCATCTTCAGAGGCCTGACAATGGTCATTCTCAAGGGACAGACTCTCGCTCCCTATCCCGAATCTTTCCAGATGATAGCCGCAGGCTACCTGCCCGGCCGGGATATTACCATCGAGGGCTTTAATCTGATCGCGATCATATTCGGCATACTAATGTCCATCATCTACATACTTGTAGAACTCAACGCACGTCGAAACAAGCAAAAATACGGTTTCGACCTGCTGCCCCTGTCTTTCGAACTTATCAAGTGGGGCGTGGTGGTACTGGCGATCAATACGCTCTCGTTCAGTCTGGCGGCATACAATGGAATACCCATCGTGCTGCTGCTTCTGATGCTCATCATCATGATCTACACTTTCATCACACAGAAGACGGTAGCCGGCAGACACATCTATGCTCTCGGCGGCAACTCGAAGGCGGCAAAGCTGTCGGGCGTTAAAACCGAAAAGGTCATGTTCTGGGTATATGCGAACATGGGACTTCTATCCGCGGTTGCGGGGCTGGTCGTTGCCGGACGGCTTAACGCGGCGACACCGAAAGCTGGTAACATGTTCGAGCTTGACGCGATCGCAGCCTGCTTCATCGGCGGCGCCTCTGCTTCGGGCGGTATAGGAACCGTTGTCGGTGCAATCGTCGGCGGACTGGTAATGGGCGTATTGAACAACGGTATGTCCATAATGGGCGTCAGCGTTGACTGGCAACAGGCTATCAAAGGACTCGTGCTCCTTCTGGCCGTTTGTTTTGACGTATACACCAAAACAAAATCAGGCAGCAAATAAACGTTTATCCGAAGTGTGCGCGTTTCAAAAAAAGCGCACACTTCGCTTTTAACACAGGCTCTTTTTATCAATAAGTCACACACATCCCCCCTATAGAATGATCAGGCGACAAAAAATAGCTGTATCTCCGTTTTTTTGGTTGCAGACGGACGCGACCTTCAGATGTATTCATAGTGTCAGGCCAAATTTATCGCGGGCACTACCCATATGAATATTCCAACAGAGCTTCTCGCCATTTTAAACATTCTCGGTGTCTCGGCTTTTGCCGTCTCGGGTGCGCTCAAAGGTATGAAGCACAATCTCGACATCTTCGGCGTCATCGTCCTTGGCATAATCACCGCTCTGGGCGGCGGCATCATTCGTGATATCATGATCGGAACGATACCCGTCGCAATCGCTCACGAACAGGACTTATATTTTGCCATCGTGCCTGCACTGATCACCTACTTTGCTGGAAAACGGGTACACAATTACAGCGGCATCATCAAGGTTTTCGATGCCGCCGGACTTGCTGTATTCACCGTTTCGGGAGCCCAGAAAGGAATCGATGCAAATCTCGGCGTTCTTGGCGTCATCATCATGGGTACGCTGACAGGTGTCGCCGGCGGTGTCATACGCGACACCCTCGTCACCGAGATACCCTTTATTCTGCGTGAAGAGGTCTATGCGGTATTTTGCGTCATCGGCGCTTTTCTGTTCTGGCTCTTTGTTTCTCTCGGGCTCAGCCACCATTTTTCGGTCTGGACAGTAATTATACTTATTTTTTCGGGAAGACTTTTCGCCATCTATTTCAACCTTCATCTGCCGAAAAAAAAACTCTAAGCGTCAATTGTGCGTAAAGCTGCAAGAGTAATGAATTCAATACAGGAGCTGACAAACGTGAAAAAAACCGGTATTATCATCGCTGTAAAAGACGAAGCGGCCGCCATTCTTTCAGACAGTGCCTACGGATGGAAGGAGAGCGAGAAAAATATTTTTGAATGCGGGAATGCCATTCTCGCCCTGTGCGGCATCGGCAAGGTTTTCGCCTCGTACTATACGGCAAAAATATCCCCCCTTTGCTCGAGAATACTCGTCATGGGAACCTCGGGCGGACTCTCTGATCAGCGACCCGGAGACGTGTATCTGTGTGACGAGTTTTGCGAACACGACATGGATGTGAGCGGACTTGGCGTCGCCGCAGGAGTGACTCCTTTTTGCGCGATGAAATCGGCGGTGATACACACGGCCGGTGAAGCATTTGCAAAAGAACTGACCGAAGCGGCGGAAAGATCGGCACTTTCACTGAAAAAAGGACGCGTCATCAGCGGCGACCTTTTCATTTGCGAACGGCAACTGAACGACGCCAAACGAACATTGTTTCAGGCCGATCTTGTCGACATGGAATCTGCGGCGGTCGCGAAAATATGCGCATTTATTAGCGCCCGGGAGATGCTCGCGCTCCGCTTCGTTTCTGACAACGCCGATGGAGCCGCTGCCGGCAGCTGGCAGGAGAACGTGAAAAAATCTTCAATCATATTCAATTTGATATTGAAAAACCTTTTGATGCCAAACTGATTCAAAGAGCCACAAGCAATAGCGCCACTCCGCTTATTCTATATTCTCATTACTGTTTGCGGAAAATTTATTATCAATCAATTGAAAGTATTTCACCGTATCCTTGCGGTAAAGATGGTAGGCAGCTACGAGCGGAAGATAGCCCAGCTCTTTCATCTGATCGTAGCTTATCGCCTTGTAGGAGCGCTTCGAATGAAGGCCCGATGCGACAAATCTGATTTTTTGCTGCACCAGAGCATCGATGCGTGAAAGGGTGGCGCTCGTAGTTATCAGCGGGAAAAACCAGCGCGACCAGCACAGATCGCCGCTGTCATGACCTATGCCGTAAAATTTGCGGTTCAGTCGTTTCAGAAACCATTGTACTGCACAATGGCCATCGAGCCCCTTTCGCTCGCGCAGACGATCATAGCGATTTGCAAGACGGCGAAGTTTTCCGCGGAACTTGTACAGCGTATGGGGGGAAAGATCGATTACCCCCCCCTCATAATGTAGTCCGAGAAAATCCCACCCGCCTCCGGCATCGATGATGCGGCTTTTCTGTTCGTTTACCGCGAGCCCTTTTTCCGCTAATCTGTCACGTATATGGCGTTCGTGACCGGCAAGGTGATAGGCATCGTCGAATAAGATGATGTCGTCACAATAACGCGCGTAATTTACTCCCAGTTTCAGAAAATGTGCGTCAAGCTCTCGCAGATAGAGATTGGACAATAAAGGCGCAAGAGGTGTTCCCGCCATCAGCCCCTTGTTCGGCTCGTCGATAAGCCGACCCTGCCGGCAAACCGCAGACTGCCGTAACAGCCCTTTCAAAAAGGAATACAGCAGTTCATCCTCGCACAGGGCTGCGGGAAGCGTTGCGAGAAAATCCTCTACGTTTATAGAATTGAAGAAATTGCTTATATCGAGCTTGAGGCAGTACTTTTGCGAAAGCCGATTGTCGCGAAGAATACGGGCAAAGGCGCTGCGCGCTCCCATTCCGGGACGAAAGGAATGACAATTAGGCGAAAGATAACGGGATACGACACCGCCGAGAATCCTGTTTACCCCCTTGCAGAGAAGTTCATCAATTGCGCGTTGTGTATAGACGGTCTTCTTCTTTGACTGCCCATGGCGGTTTATCTGGTGCTGCTCGGGCGGAGAGTGCCGGTACGCGGCGTGCTGTAGCGCTTCAATCGCCGGCATCAGTTCACCGGATTCCAGCAAAGCCGCAAAGGCGCGATGCTTGCGGTGTTTTCGGGTATTGCGCTCACGAAATGCCTCGATCAGCAACTCCCAGTACGATCTGGATTCAAGCGACTGAAACAGTGAGGGTTCTGTCATGCGCGATTTCTCTCTCGCTAACGATAAAGTAAAACAGGGCACCGCGATCATGCATGCAGTACAATTCGTGGCGAAGTTAAACGTGCCGGGCGTAAAAGAGAAATTTTGAATGGCAAAGCCATAACGGGGACGTACAGAAAAAGGGCCGCCTTCACCGCCGATAATCTTTAGCTGCTGATCCCAACCGAAGGCACTCCCTTTTCGGGAGTATCTTTTCCGCCCGGCAACGGAAGTATATGAACACAAACCGGAGGCTTTTGCGCAAGCAGTTTTCAGATTTATAGCTTTTTTACTGACCGGTTAAATTTTTAGCGTGCCGCTTTGCGACTTTCAAATCGAACTGTTTTCTTCTACAGCTTCGTCAGCGTTATCCCGCAATTTCCGCCCTCGTTACGGCACTCGCAATGCAATTGGAACATATCGCTTCCCGATCGAAGATAGAGCTCCTCCGCGGCTCTGCCGCACAGACCGTATTCACGCAAAGGACAATAGGCAGACACGAGAAGCGGCATCGACTCCGCTACACTACGCGTCAGCTCCGGAGCGTATGCGATATGCATTGCACCGCAACGACGGTAAAACTGTTCCGCCATCTCATTCGCCACGGCCCAGGCGGGATCGATAGTCGACACGCATATCGGCGGATGCGACGGTGTCAGCGCAGGCGGCGGCCGGTATGCCTCTGCCCGAAGCCGCTGCATTCGCGATAGAAGATTCCGCCGAATTTCATTCACCTGTTTCGGGGGGATAAAAAGTCTGAAATCTCCATCGTACGCAAGATCAAAACGGAAAATGGTTGTACCGGTACGGGAAATACCCTCGGAAAATATCCGCCTGGCCAGCTCGCAATCGCTTGCCCTGTCAAAGGGGCCGAAACGATCGGAAAACGCATTCTGATCGTCATCATGCAGTGTTAGCAGAAGAGTATCAGCCTGCACTTGCGCCTGCAACGAGACGCTTATCTTTCTTTCACAGCCCCGTTCGAGCGACTTTTCGAAATCAACATCACGATTACGGTAAACGATCGTGCCTTTTTTTAGTCCCGAACTGCGAGCGGCGACAAGCAAACCGTCCTCGACCAGAGCGTTCATTCCGCGCAGTTCTGTATTTACAAAATAGACGATACCATCTCCATTTCTCAATACTTCAGTATCAAGACGAAACCCCCGTTTCGTCTCTTCAATAACGCTACCGACGGGAGCACCGAGTGATTTCGGTGTGGCATGTGAGGACATGCCGTCTCTCATTTCTCCGGGAAAGTATTCAGTAAAACCCCGGTTAAAACTTTTCTCCGGAGCCGGAATAAAGCGGGAAAGCGAGACACCGCTCGATGATCGCAGAAACGAACGGGAATCGAGTTCATCATCGATCAGACGCCGGTAATGCGCGGTTACGTTTTTCACATAGGACATGTCCATCAGGCGGCCCTCGATTTTGAATGAACTGACGCCGGCGTCAAGCAGTTCGCCGATGCGCCCGCCCCTGTTCATATCGCGCAGCGACAGCAGATGTCCCTTCAGCAGCGTCTCCTGCCGGCTGTCGAGAAGCTCCCATTCGCGGCGGCAGGGCTGCGCGCACTCACCGCGGTTGCCGCTTCGGCCGCCGATCGCGTGGCTGAGAAAGCAGCGTCCCGAATAAGAAACGCAGAGCGCGCCGTGAACAAAACATTCGATTTCGGCCCTGCAGGCCGCATGAATACGCGATATTTCCCCGATGGAGAGTTCACGGGCAAGGACGATACGGGAAAAGCCGGCGTCACTGAGAAACCTGGCCCGCTCCGAAGTCGTTATATGGCACTGCGTACTCGCGTGCAGCGCAATCGGAGGAAGTGACAGTTCGAGAAAGGCCATATCCTGAACTATAAGAGCATCGACGCCCGCGCAATGAAGCTCTTCTACAAGCGTTTGCAGGGACGCAAGTTCCTCATTGTAGACAATTGTGTTGAGCGCGACATAGACACGCACATAAAAACGATGTGCGTAATCGACGATGCGAATAATATCTTCTGTGGTATTGGCGGCTGATGCCCTCGCCGAAAAGGCAGAAGCCCCGACATAGACGGCATCGGCGCCGCAATCGATGGCGGCTTTCGCGCACTCGTAATCCCGTGCGGGTGAAAGCAGTTCGATTTTTGCGATGCTCAAAAACGTAAACCCGCATTTATCTTCGCACGATATGCCGCGATAAGCTCGATAATATCCTCAATCTTCTCACGAACAACATATTTTCTCTCGTTCGTAAGATGAATGATGGTATCGGGAGTCTCCTCCATGTATTCAATGTGATCCTCATTGAGACACAACGTTGTATCATTAAGACGGTGAAGAATTATCATGTGATCGCTCCTGTTACGGTATCATCGCTGCCGGATACTAAAGATGACCGGCAAGTCACCCGCTTGCATGCAAGTCAGGCAAGTCGTGAAAAAAAATCGCTATAACCGAAGCGCTTCTCGTGCAGAAGCGATCGTTCTTCCGAATCGATGTAAAGTATATCGGGAAGGGCCAAGCCGTTAAAGGTCGTCGTCTTAACCATGGAGTAATGCGACATATCGGTAAACAGAAGACGTGAACCCCTGACAAGTTCATTATCGAAAGAGTAATCGCCGAATATGTCACCGGCGAGACAGGAGAGTCCGGCGATGCGGTAGTCATATTTTTTTTCACCGGGTTTGCCCGAACCGACGATATGCGGCCGATAGGGCATTTCGATAACATCGGGAGTATGCGCCGCGGCCGAGGCGTCGATAATCGCGATGTTGCCGTCATTGTTGACAACATCGAGTACGCTCACCGCCAGAAAACCGGTGTTAAGAACAACAGCTTCTCCCGGCTCAAGGTAGACCTCGACCCCGTACTTGCTTTTTGCCCCTTCGATGATCGAGCACAGAAGATTGATGTCATAATCGTCGCGCGTTATGTGATGCCCTCCCCCCATGTTCAGCCACTCGCACTGATGCAGAATGTCGCCGAAACGTTCTT
>JAEWVL010000024.1 GCA_023396665.1 Spirochaetota bacterium | reverse complement strand
GCTCCCGATAGTCTAGACATCGAACTGTTATGCGCACTTTCTATTTGTCAAGCAAAACCCCGGGGGGTTTTTTTGGACTCTTTCATTTCCCTGTTTCGGCCGTTTTTCAAAAGGCTGCTCGTGGCTCTGCTCCTTGCCGGAAGCGGTTTTGCGCTGGCGCGGATCGTTTTTGTACCGATCGCTCACAGCCGTCCGCTGCTGTCTGCGTTTTTTGTAAAATCCCCGGAAAAAGTGATAAGGGCCGTGTCGCTTGCCGGGTCGGCTGTTGCTGAAAAGCGCCTTCGCGGTTATTACATGCTTGACGAACTTGCCCTTTTTGACACCGAAGAGAAATTGCGACATCTGGAAAAAGAAAAAAGCTCCGTGAACAGGCTTGTGCTTGTCATGCTTCTCAAAGGCGAGGGCCCGGCACTCGTGCGGGCACGTGAAATAATAGGCAGCGAGATCATTCTAAACGATATCCTTGATACTCTTGAGAGTCCGCCGCCGCCTGTCGAGATCCGCTACCTGCAGTAGCGGGGCAATAGGCTTGACATGCGCGTGAGAACGCATACCGTTGTGTTCTGCGACACTCCGGCAGAGCCGTATTGCAAGTTTATCGATTTCGGGCTCACTTAATTTGATTTGTAAAGAGGCTTCTAACTCATGAAACGTGTTCTTGTTCCCATAGCGCTTGTCTTGCTTGTTGTGCTTGTCGCCGGGGGCTTTATCTATCATCGCTATACAATCGGTAAAAGAAATGTGATCGAAGATCTGATTGCGCAGAAAACCATGATCAATATTCTCGTGACCGGCGGAAACCGTTTCAACAACAATCATAATCGCTTTTATGCGATCGTAAGCATTAATCCCGAAAACGGAAAGGCCGGCCTTACCTTTATCCCTCCGGAGTTTCGAATCGGCAAGGATGAAATGATTCAGAATGTCGATTTTTCAAACGACCGCAAGATTCGTGATGCTATTTCATCTGAGCTTGGCATCAAGATTCCATTTTACATCGTCGTGTATGCTCCCGATATTGTTCGGGCGGTTGATCTGACGAACGGTTTCGACATCTTTCAGTTCGAAAAAAATGAAGATGATTCCCCTCTTTTGTCCGGCGGGGGGATACGCTATCTTGACGGAAAAAAAGTGATGCGCTATGTCAATGGAACTGATTTTTCTGTGTATCAAAAATATGACCGCATTCTCGACATCGTGTTCACCGCCTACTATAAAAGCAGGGAAAAATACGATCAGCTTCTTACACCCGAACTTATTGCGCTGCTGCGAAAGACGGTAAAGACGAATATGCTGAGCCGTGAAATGTTCAGTGCCGCAAAACTTCTGATGCAGGAAGGTGATATTATCACGACCTTGCTTCCGGGACGCTTCGTCGGCGGTCTTTACCAGATGGATGATATTTCTAAAGAGGTGTACAATTCGCGTTTTCTCAAGCGCCTTGTTATCGGTGAGAGCGGCGAGAAGAATGTAAAGGTGCGACTTCTGAACGGGACGAATGTGCCGGGACTCGCCCGAAAAATACGCGATCAGCTGATGCGGGAAGGTGTCGTTGTCGTTGAATTCGGCACCGCCGCTTCACAGGATTTTAAAAAGACAATCATTATCAATCAGAAGGGATCGGTTGCGGATTCCCGCTTTATCGGCGAGATAATCGGCATAACGAATGTCCATTATCTTATTGACAGTTCCCAGTTGCATGCAATTACTGTAATCATCGGGGAGGATCTTTCCGAGGATGCGGCTGCCCTTGCCGCAACGGTCGCTGCTGAGGCGACAGCCGTCGCCGATGAAACTGGGACAGACAAGGACGATACTTCCGGGGACAATCAAACAGATGGATCAGATGACACAGAATAAAACACACGCTCAGAACGATACGGTAGAGCTCATTCGCCAGTGCAAGCAGTTTCTCGAGGAGAAAAAGGCTGAGAATGTCGTTGCGCTCGACTTGATGCAGGTTAATTCCTATCTCGATTATTTTGTCATTGCCAGCGCAAATTCACGACTTCATGCCCGTTCACTTGCCGCTGAACTGCAGTCTTTTTTGCGTACGAAGATGATGCTTCGTCATATGCCCGAAATAGATACCGGTTGGGTCGTTCTGGATTATAACGAAGTCATTTTCCACATCTTTCTCACTGAAGAGCGTGAATACTATAATCTCGAAAAGCTCTGGGCCGATGCGGAGCGTCTGTAAATTAGCCTGCCTTTGTCCGCTGTGCTTTTCGCCCCTGCTTTATTTTTGCCGGCTTGTTTTTTTCGATGGCTGTATCGCATGCCCGGCACTGTGAATTTTTGTAAAATACCAAAGGGGGTGACTGATTGGGACAGGATGCCCGTTTAAAGGTAATGATAGCCGATGATGAGCCGGATATATGCGGTTTTCTCAAAGATCTTCTTGAAAACGATTTTCAGGTTGACCTTGTTCATCGCGGCGATACGGCATTGGTCAGGCTATCTGACGTTCGCCCTGATATTCTTCTGCTTGATCTGGGGCTGCCCGGCCTTGACGGCTTCGGGGTGCTGGATTATGTAAAGAGAAACTCCATCGATGTTCACGTAATCGTTTTTACGGGATCACCGGATATCCGAAATGCCATACAGGCTATGAAACTGGGGGCTTTTGACTTTATTCAGAAGCCCTTTGATATTGAGCATCTTCTTCTGGTAATCGGCAATGTTGCCGAGCAAATAAAACTGAGTTCGGAAATAAACACCCTGCGCAAGCAGCTGGCAAGCTCTACTCCCCTCGATACGCTTATCACCACTTCAGATCTTATGCGCAATGTTTTCTCGACTGTTTCAAAGGTCATCGACACCGATTCGACGATTCTGATCAGCGGCGAGAGCGGCACGGGCAAGGGAATGCTCGCCCGTGCCATTCATTGCAACAGCCAGCGTCGCGAAGAACCTTTCATTGCACTTGATCTTGCGGTTGTTCCGGCCGATCTTGCGCCAAGCGAACTGTTCGGTCATGAACGGGGTGCCTTCACAGG
>JAEWVL010000423.1 GCA_023396665.1 Spirochaetota bacterium | reverse complement strand
CATAGGCATAGCCCTTATCACCGTATTTGATCGAGTTTGAGATGTCCGAGAGCCAGTTCGCGTCGAGCCGTGCCAGAAGTACAGCTTCCGGTCTGCGGCCCTGACCCCAGATGGGGGTCACTACGATCATGACCGGTGAATTGGTTACCCGCGATATGATCACGTTGGAATAATTGGACTCGCCATCCATTGCCTTTTTGAAATAGTCGCGGTCGCCGAGCTTTGCCTGTGTACCGTCGGGATACAGTGCCGTGCCGTTCGGCATGATGATTCCCATGCCGAGAAAACCCATGCGTTTGGTTTCGGCTATCAGGGCGGGAGCCTGAAGTTCCCAGTCCATCGATTTGATGACTTCGCGGTTCGCGATTCCCTTCAATCCCAGAAGATAGCCGTCGAGTGTACTGTTTATAATGGCCGCACCGTATTCGGCGCTTTGCGGGGCTGTTTCTTCGAGTTGCCTGCGCAATGCAGAAGATGCCTGCAGGTATGCCAGCGAACCGACTCCCGTCGATACGAGAACGAGCATCAAAATTATCCACAGTGTAAGTTTTTTTCTTATTGAAGAGCGGGTAGATGTACTTTTCATGACGACTCCGGGGGATAGGGTATAACACTAATTAAATACGAATACTGTGTCATTGCAATAGTTTAGACAAAAAAGACTGTTTTTGACGCTAAAAAACGAAATTAATACAAAATACCGACAAATTCACTTTGCCGAAAGGCATCTGCATAAGTGCAGGATGTACTCATGCACTAGACAATTAGAAATATTTGATCACCAAAAATATAATGATGCTGTTTGGACATAATAAGCAAGTGCTCATGCGTTTTGTCAACAAATAGTCTCGTACAAAGCATCTGCCAGAAAAGCGAGCAGGCAGCCGCAGCCGTACAGAAGAATGTCTTTTCCATCGAAGGTGCCGCCGATCGTCAGTTGCCAGAAGATCGAATGAAGGTCGTAGCGCCGGGCGATGCCGCATAACTGCACAAGTTCAATGGCGCTGAAAAGCGCAAAGACGCCGAGGGCCGCAGAGAGTTTCTTCGTTTTGGGAAAAACCGCTTTTACCAGAAAATAGAGAAAAGCGCTGACGAGCAGGTCGCCAAGCCAGCCGCGCAGATGAGGAAATTTACCCGCGGCGCAAACAAGCGCGATACCCGAACAAAAGAACAGCGTCGCGAAAGACAGGTATATGATTCTTCTTTTCATTCGCTGCGACCGTGCGCGGCGGCTTTCTGCAGCCTGTCCATTATGGCAAGGCCGAGCCCGTACATTGGCACTCTTTCCGCATATATACGTGAGGGGTTCATTTGATCGAGATTATGCAGTTCGTCGAAAAGGCGGGTTGCCGCCAGGTTCAGATCACCGCTTTCAGAGAGAATCGCGCAGCCGGCGAAGCGTTTTTTGCGATCGTTGCGCCTGAAGGCGAGCAGACAGGCGTTTTCGCAAAAATCAACATCTTCGCCCTCGTCGATCAGTACAAGAGGAGAAAGCGGCGCATAATGCGAGGGTAACTGTCCGGGCGCATCGACCGGGCCGTCTTTCGCCGCATCAAGCAGTTTTGTTTTGGCGCAGTCCTCAATCGCTTCGCCGGCGATGCCGCCGGGCCGCAGCAGATAGAGCCGTCCGTCCAGTTCGCGGACAATGGTCGATTCGACACCGACAGTGCAGGGGCCGCCGTCGATGATCATTGCGACGCTGTCGAGCAGATCGAGCGTGTGTGCCGCCCGGGTCGGTGAGAGCCTGCCGAAGAGATTCGCGCTCGGTGCGGCAACAGGGATGCCTGCGTTGTGAATGATCTTCTGCGCGTCGGCATGTGCGGGAAAGCGGATTGCGACTGTCGGCAGTCCCGATGTGACTATTGAGGGCACCGCATCTTTTTTTGTACACACGATGGTGAGCGGTCCCGGCCAGAAACGCTCCATAAGCGACTGAACGGTTTTCGACACATCGTTTGTGAGCAACGAAAGCATGTCGGGCGATGCGATGTGGCAGATCAGCGGGTCAAAGAAGGGTCTTTGCTTCGCGGCAAAAATTTTCGCGCAGGCCTGCGCGTCAAGGGCGTTGGCGCCGAGTCCGTATACGGTCTCGGTCGGAATAACGACGAGATCGCCCTGTCGAAGCGCCTCTCCTGCGAGTTCCAGCGACACGGGCGAATTGTCCCTGAGCTTGTTTGCGATTGTTGTTTTGTCAGTCATGGTGTATCCTGCTGTACCAGCGTCCCCCTTCCCGTGCAATTGTGACTCTGTTGTCGAACAGGGGGGCGATTTTATCAGATAGCGTTTGTTCATCCATCACGCCTGCGTGTACAAGAGTGCCTTTTTGCAGCAGTGCGAAATGTGTGAACAGGGGAGTGATCTCCTCGACGTGGTGTGTGACGTATAGAAGCGAAGCACCCGTGGCCTGAACCGCCGATGCAAGCGAATGCAGAAGCGTTTCCCGGGAGAGAATGTCCAGACCGGCTGTCGGTTCATCGAAGATAACGATGCGGGGTTCGATCATAAATGCTCTTGCGCCGAGAACCCGCTGTTTTTCGCCGTCAGAGAGTGTTACGAAACGGCGCTGTTCAAAACCCTCAAGTCCGCAGAGCTGCAGAAGTTCCAGCGCGCGTGAACGCAGCCGGGTATCGCATTCATCGTAAAGCCCGATAGATCCGAAGTAACCGCCGATAACGATGTCGAGTACCGTGTCGTAAGAGGCTATATGCGTTTTCAGGTACGATGCCACATAGCCGATTCGTTTGCGAATTTCACGCAAGTCGGGCATCTCTTCGCCAAACCTTGTAACAGTTCCCGAACTTTGCCGTGTGTAACCGCATATGATTTCAAGCAGCTTCGACTTGCCGCTGCCGTTTCTTCCCAGTAATACCCAGTGTTCATTGTCCCTTATTGTCAGGCTGACATTACCGAGAATGGTGTTTCCCCCTTCGAGAACAAGAGAGACGTTTTTGAGTTCGATCATGGCGGCTCCATGTATGTATGCAAAATCGGCAGTTATCGGCGGCTGCCCGCACGGGTCACATGCATGGCGATATGCCAATCGTGCAAGTGAAAACTCTGTTTTTTTCGGGCGGGGGGATACGGCGAGCGTGAATCACCTGAACAAACGTCTGATTCCCTCCCTGATCGCACGGACAATTGAGGTGATCTCCGGAAGAGAGACGGTATCCCTTGCGTGTTTAATATTTTCGATGGTGGCGGTGTTTACCATATTCCACAGATCCTGCTTCGGCAGGGAGGCGAAGTAGGCCAGATCGTACTGAAAAGCTCCCTTGTAGGCGCGCGCACCGCCAGTAGTCGGCATAATTTTTTTAATGATGCGGTTGAGGTCAAGTTTTCTGTTTCTTGTGCGAATCGAGGTGTCCAGATAGGGATGTTCCCCCTGAATGATGCCGAAGATAAAA
>JAEWVL010000473.1 GCA_023396665.1 Spirochaetota bacterium | reverse complement strand
GTGCAATAGTCTCCTTCAATTTGCCGGAGATCTTTAGCGAATCCGCTGATGAGGCAGCGGAAGTAATATTACTTTGAGTTTTCTTTTTCATCTGTTCCGGCTGAAGCTTTCTGTTTCGTTCCGTCACTATCCGCTGTTTTCTTTTCCATGTCAATATTAAATGTTTCTTTTAAGACACTTTTCGCTTCAGCCTGAACTTTGTCGCTGGGATCGTATTCGGCTTTGTATTTCAGTATTTCGATCGCCCGGGGGTCCTTCAGTTCCTTGATAAGAGCAATCGCTTTTAAGCGCATCGCCGCGCTGTCACTTTTAAGTGTTTTTTCCAGTTTCGGGTAGGCTCCCCCGTCTCCCAGCCGGACAAGTGCGGTCAGGCAATGCATGTACAGGTCATAATAGTCGGCCCTTTTCTTAACCGGGTATTTGTCTATCTCGTCGGCTATCTTGCTAATAGACGGGATTGCGGCGCTTGCGCCGAGTTTCGAAATTGCGTTCACCGCGTAGGCTCGCGTAGTCAGATCTTCGCTTTCGTCCTCGTACGTTTCTCTCAGATAGCTCTCGGCTGATGTTGTCTTGCTGTTGCCGAGAAAAAGCAGCATAGCCAGACGGGTGTTTCGTGTTGTGTCGGGGGCTTCAATTTTGCTTTTAATAAATTCGAATTCCGTGGAAACCTCAAAGGCGGCGAGAGTCTGCAATAGCGCTTCCGTATAGTTTGAATCCTTGGAGAAATCCTGTTTTTTCAGCTGTTCGGTCAGTTGCGCTGAGGTCTCTTTCGCTTCCAGCTTTTTAAGCGCATATACCGCGTCAATGCGTACGTCTTCTGATTCGTTATCGAGAAAGGAAATTATAATCGGCACAGCCGAACGCTCATTAAGATCAGCAGCGCTGCGACATGATGTGATTATTACGCCTGTGTCGGTCTCGGTTTTCAGGTTATTGAGCATGATGGCCGTGAGTTGTTTTTTCTTTGCCTCGTCTTTTATTGAGGCAATGGCTCTGATGGAGTCTTTTCTTTCGGTACTGGTCCCATAGGTGATTGTTTTCTCGATAAATTCAATGCGTCTTTTCTCGGCTTCAGCCCGTTTGGCGGCATCGGCCTCTTTTTTCAGTTCAGCCGCTGTTTTCTCGGGTGCCTTGCTTTCACCGCTTTCACTTGCAGTCGTTTTCGGCGGAGCGGGAGGGGCGGCTGTCAGGTCGACCGTAAGACCCGAAACAAGTATGATGAGAAATGTGATTAAACCATGTGAAAAAAAACATATCCTTTGTTTTTTTTCATAAGGGGGGATGACGGTAATTTCTCTAAAAAAAACAATTCTTCTTTTCATGCTATCGTATCGGCCGATTTCATAATATCATTAGCGATTTACGAAAAAATATTAGGCATAAAAATTACCCCCCGCATCGCGGGGGGTAATTTTTATGAAACAGCCCTTGAGTTCATTGGCCGTTATTTCGTATTGAATTTTACCAGAGACGGAAGATATCCAGCGGGGGCTTCAAACCCGAGTAAATTCAGTATAGTTGATGCCACGTTGCCCAGTCCCGGATTGTCGATCGGTGCAAGGTCATATTCGCCTTTGTATTGTGGATCAAAAATGATAAAGGGAACCTTGTTCAGCGTGTGTGCCGTTCGCTTCATAGGCTTTCCCTCTTTGTCATGGCGTACGTTTCCGTGTTTGTCAAGTTCCCACATCTCGTCAAGATTGCCGTGATCGGCGCTGATAATCGCGATACCGCCAACTTCTTCGATCACGGGCAGAATACGTGCAAGGCACAGATCGACGCTTTCCATTGCGATGATTGCGGCTTCAAGATCACCGGTGTGACCGACCATGTCGCCGTTGGGAAAATTGAGGCGTATGAAGGGGTATTCTCCTTTGCGTATTTCTTCAATGACACGATCGGTTATTTCTGCAGCTTTCATCCATGGGCGCTGGTCGAAGGTGACTTTGTCAGAGGTGATTTCCACATAGGTCTCAAGTTTGTCGTTGAATTTTCCGCTGCGGTTACCGTTCCAGAAATAGGTGACATGACCGAATTTCTGTGTCTCTGAAATCGCAAACTGTTTAACGCCGCTGGCTGCGAGATTTTCAGAAATTGAATTGTCAATCGCCGGGGGAATTACCAGATAATTTGACGGAATGTGAAGATCGCCGTCGTATTCCATCATACCGGCATATACCACTTTCGGTTGACGAACACGGTTGAATTTGTCAAAATTTTCATTGTCAAAGGCTACCGAGAGTTCTATCGCGCGATCTCCCCTGAAATTGAAGAGTACGACCGAATCATTGTCTACGATGGGGCCTACAGGACCCGACTGGTCTGCAATGGTGAAAGAGGGCAGATACTGGTCGGCTATGCCTGGAAGCTCTTTGCGAAATGTTTCTATTGCCTCTTTTGCTGAGGGAAAAGGACGCGCTTCGCCGAGCACGTGAGCCTGCCAGCCGCGCTCAACGATGGACCAGTCAGCCTCATAGCGATCCATCGTGGTTACCATTCGACCGCCGCCCGAGGCGATTTTGTAGTCACAGCCCTTTGCCGTGATTGCCGAGAGAACATTCTCCAGCTGTTCAACATAGATTAGTCCCGATGTTTCCGGAACATCACGCCCGTCGAGAAGAATGTGAACGCGTACTTTTTTGATGCCTTCTTCCGCTGCTTTCTCAATGAGCTTTATCAGGTGGTTGATGTGTGAATGAACATTTCCGTCAGAAAGAAGTCCGATGAAATGCAGAGTCGAAGCTCCCGTTTTCGGTTTTTCAGTAAGTTTGTTCCAGGTCTCCGTTGTGAAAATTGCACCTGAAGCGATTGCCCTTTCAACAAGTTTTGCCCCCTGGTCGAAGACGCGACCCGCTCCGAGGGCATTATGTCCGACTTCGGAGTTTCCCATGTCGTCATCCGAGGGAAGACCCACCGCGGTTCCATGGGCCTTGATCGCGGTGTTAAGATATTTTTGCTTGATAGCATCGAGCGTCGGCGTGCGTGAATTCGTATAGGCGTTTCCCGGATAATCGGGGGCGATACCAACACCGTCCATGATTATGAACACCAGCGATCCCTTGCGGGGAGTAAAGCCGGAGTATTTCGTGAGTGCATTCATATCTGTTTCTCCTGTGGTGGGTGAGGTCTTTTATTAGGGAACCTCGAATAAGACCACCCGCAATGATAAGACCTCGTTTATCAATTGAATTATTCGAGGTTCGAGTTGCGAAGATTAGTATTTTGAGATTCCCATTAAGCAGTTTCGTAATATATGATGAAACCGAAATCCGAAAACAATCGCCTGCACGTAGTGCAAGAACGTCTTGAATGCGGCTGCTTTGTTGATACAGCATCGACAGAAGCGCTTTTTGTAAAGATTAATTTCGTACAGAGGAGCAGCGGTAATGAATGACAAATGTGGACCCGGAAAAGGACTACCGGTGTCGATTTTCTGCGTTTGGCATTGGAATCTGTCACAGTTCAGGTTGAGAAGGTAAATTACTGTAGAAACCCTGATACGAAAAAAGGCGCCCTTAGGCACCTTTTAATAATGAATTGTTTCCCGTAAAGTACGGGTAAAGAAATAGAAATACCTTACACGGCCTTCTGTATTTTGCCTGAACGGATACAGCTTGTGCAAACGTGTTTGCGCACTTTTGTTTTGCCCTCAAGCACGTGAATTTTTTTCACGTTGGGTTTCCACATTGCGTTGGTCTTTCTATTCGAATGGCTCACATTGTGCCCGAACTGCACAGATTTGCCGCAAACTTCACATTTTGCCATAAGAGACCCCGATTTTCGAAAAAGTATAGACACATTTGACATGGTGGGCTTTTATTGCAAGTACTTTTTTCGCCTCGCTAAAGGACTAGCCCCTGATTTGCGCTAATGAGACGCATTTTATGTTATATTGTGGCAAGAGGCTGGTTAATGTGAATACTCAATCAATTGAGGGGAGTGAATCTATGAAGATTACTGAGCATACAAAAGTGACCGATGCCATTGCGATGTCTCCCGCTGTGGCTAAAGTCTTTCAAAAATACGATCTTTATTGCCTGGAATGCAAGGGTGTCGTAAACGAACAGATTCATCATGTGGCAAAAAACCACGGATACAATCTCGCTTCACTTCTGAATGAACTCAACAGTGCCCTGAAATGAACGTAGTTTCGGGTTTTTTGAAAGGGCGCTCGATACCCTTTCAGAATCGAATATTTGACAATGCCGATGTGACACCGGGGCGGGTCAAGGAGGCGGTATTCTCGATGGCGGGTGATCTCGAAGGAAAGAGCTTTCCCGATCTTTACGGTTGCTCCGGCCAGATGGGCATTGAAGCGGCCAGTCGGGGCGCTTCAATGGTGCTTGTCAACGAGAAGAAACGGGATCGTTTTCAGTTCATATTTGATCTGGCGCTGAAATTCAATATCCCCCAGCTGCGCGTGATGAATCTTTCCGATACCGTCTGCCTGGAATACATTAGAAAACACAAACTGCTGTTCGACGTAATATTTCTTGATCCGCCGTACATCAAACGCAAGGGTGAACTGACACATTATGCGCGACTTGTCGATCGGCTGCTGTTTTGTCTCTCCGAGAGGGGTGAAATATACATTCAATATTATTCGGCCAATATCCTTTCGCCTTTTTCCGCTGAAGTCGTGCTTATGAAACAGCGGGAATACGGCAATACCTCAATAGCTCTTGTTACCAGAGCTGCGGCCCCGGAAAACTCATAGCTCAGGGTTTTTTCCGGGTGCTGTATTCAGGGCAGCATCTTTATACTGTCTTTACCCAGTATATCCTTGTTTTCGACAGCCAAATTGTAGGTGTATATGCCTCCCTTCCGGTGAGCTGCGAACTGCGGTGCGACATACAATATGTTGGGAATGTCGCGTATAAAGGTTTCGGTGAATTGCAGCGTCATATCGAGATTGCCGACCATCTTTTTTGAAATAGATCCCTTTACTTTAAGTGTAATTTCCGGAGCGCTAAAGTCGAAAGCGGAGAAATGGTATCCCCCCTTGTCAAACAGAACATTACCGCTGATATTGGTGAATTCAAGGTCTTCAAGTTTGAAACGAAGTGGTCTGAGCAGAAAACCGAGCTGGTTCTGAAAACCGGTATTGACAACCTTGCCGTTGGTGATCATGAAAGTGAGTGTACCCGCCGGTGGAATATCTGATCTGGGGTAGAACTCGGCGCTGAGCTGACCGGAAGCGTTTCCGTAGAGACGGTTTTTGACGGCTTTGACATAGCTCCCGATATTTTGTGCCGGCAGATTAAAAAATCGTACAAACACCGACGCTTTTGTGCTGCTCTCACCCGTGTTTATGTTCGCCTCTCCATCGATATCCGCTCCGAGAAAACGGCAGCGTGCGCGGGGGATGGAGACGCTCATGTTTCTGATTTCGTAAGAGAGAGCGGCATCGCTAATGATTTTATCTTCATAATGAACCTTGTTCGCCTTGATGTTGCCCTGAATGGACATTCCCGCAGGAAGATTGATTCGGGCAGGAATATCTTTGCTGATTGTGTATTCATCGTAGGATAGGTTCAGTGCGAACGAAGAGAGTTTGTTATTCAGCGTTTTGGCATCAATCAGGGCCGGGGAGCCGAACAGTATCGCCCTGAGTCCGTTGATATGAAAGTTGTTTTCCCTGATGCTGAATTGAGTATTGACTCCGGTCAATGCACTTGCAAAGGCGAAATTCTGCAGATCAAAATCTCCTGAAAAGCTCGAACCGTTTGCCCGCAGGCTGCCCTTGAGCATGCCGCTGAGCGGCAGTTTATTGACAACGGGAATCATGATGAGAAAATCGTCAATTTGCCCCTCGACGGGGCCCACATCGAATGTAAATGCATGACTTGCCAGTACGACCTCGATGAAACCGATGTTGATCGAGCTTTTACTGTTTCCCTTTCCCAGAGCCTCAGCGGAAATTTCCTTTAAGAGAAGTGTTCTGGGTGAGTAGCTGACGCGAGTATAGCCTCTGCTTACCCTTACGTTATTGCCGTTTGAGAGCGAACAGCTGGCATCTTCTACAAAGGCCTCGGTGAAGTCTTTTGTTATGTGAAGGTCTTTTACTCTGCTTGAGACGATTCGGTAGGGAAAATTGATGTCTTTGCCGAATCCGTACACCCATACAAGACTGCATTCGTGCAGATCCGCATCGCCGCGTATATCGAAACTTCCATTCGCGGTAAGCAGTGTCAACAGTTCGGAACGTATGGTTCCCCTGTTATCGGGCAGTATCATTTTCAGGTTTTTGAACCGGATGGCGTCTTTCTCTGTGACAATTTTTGCGTTAATCAAATAGCTTCCCAGCAGGGGTTCGAGTCCCTCCTGTGTGTTCTTGATCTCCAGGCTCAGACCGCGAATATGGATGTCGGGTGTTTTCGTTTCTGCCGGGGCCGGTGATATTTTTTTTAGATTTTCCAGAACGGTTTTCAGAAGCGGCTGAAGAGAGTATTGGCCGTTATAATCGACAGTGATTTGCGGGTTGTGTATGACGAAAGAGGCGATTTCGATTTTGCTTTCCAGCAGCAATCGTCTTCTGAATTTGATTTCAATTGCGCGAGCCTGAAGGTAGGAGCTCTTTCCATCCTTTTCCATTATGCGCACACCATTAAGGCGAAAACCGTTTATGGTGTAACGGAAATCCTCGATTTGCACCTTGCGATCAAGAAAAAGTTCTGACTGCGAGATAAACAGCCGCATCATTTTTTCTTCGGGGAGGTAGTACAGAAAAAGAATAAAACCGCTTATTGAAATAAAAAGGAAGAATGTTACGGAATATTTAACCCATCTTGCTGCTTTTATTAGCTTCACGTTTTTTGTCCAGAGCTGTTTTTTTTCTGTAAAAATGCGCCACCTTCTCGAGCTCTGAGATATCATTGCAAATGAGCTTTCCCCCGTCAATCGTAATCGTTTTGTCCGAGAAAAGCTGTGCAAGAAGCGGTTCGCTTTCGAACTGCGGTATGCCGATCATGTTTATCAGCTCTTTTACGCCAAATTGGAAATTGTGAGCGAGTTTCGGCTTGATTGTTACCTTCTGCTTTTCAAGCTGAATCAGCAGCATATCGTAGATTCTGCCGATGGTGTCTTTTATGGTGAGGTTGTCGAGCTGACGTGCGGCTGTCCAGATTCTCTCACTCAAAAGGACGATGAGTTTTGTTGCAAGCTGCGGCTGTGAGGTTACCATTGTTTCGAAGTTGTCCTTGTTTATCACCATAACGGACACATCGCCGAAACAGGTTGCCGATGCACTGCGGGGCCGGTTTTCGAGCAGAGCCATTTCACCGAAAACGTCACCCGGCTTGAGTACGGCGAGAAGCACTTCGTCGTCAACTACCTTCGTTATCTTGACCTGTCCCGTCTGAATGATGAAAAGTTCATAACCCAGTTCGTGCTCACAGAAGATCATCGTGTTGTCACGATACATCCTCGTTAAACCCTGTGTCACCGGCGGCTCGGAGGCCTTGAATGGAGCTTTGAGCTGTTTAAGCCGGTAAATCGCCTTTTCTGCGTTTTCTCCCTTCGGGCAGTACTGCAG